>JAYUPP010000323.1:0-3189 GCA_043760045.1 Betaproteobacteria bacterium | reverse complement strand
CCCTGCGCTGGCTGCTGATCGTGCTGCGCAGCGTGCCCGAGCTGGTCTGGGCGCTGGTCTTCGTGCGCGTGGTGGGTCTGGGGCCGACGGCGGGCGTGTTGGCCATCATGCTCACTTACGGCGGCATGCTGGGCAAGGTCTACGGCGAGATCCTGGAAAGCGGTGAAGCCCACGCCACCGAATCGTTGTTGCGAAATGGCAGTTCCCGCCTGCAGGCGTTTTTCTACGGCCTGTTGCCGCAAAACGCGTCCGAGCTGACCAGCTACACCGTCTACCGCTGGGAGTGCGCGATCCGCAGTTCGGTGGTGCTGGGGTTTGTCGGCGCCGGCGGCCTGGGCCAGCAAATGGACAACAGCATGAAGATGTTCAACGGTGGCGAGGTGCTGACCATGCTGGCCGTCTTCATGGCCCTGGTGGCGCTGGCCGACCGCGTCAGCTCGGGCCTGCGCCGGGCATTGGGCTAGCCGCATGGTGACGCCACCGATCGATCCCAGACCCAGCGGCAGGGCCGCCAGCGCAGCCAACGCCGCGAATGCGCCTTTTCGCCTGCCGCCGCCGCTCTTCAACGCCCGTTGCAAAGCCTGCTGGTTCAGTGCCGCCTTGCTGCTGTTGGTGGTGGCCAGTTTTGCTTCGCTGAACCTGCAATGGGGTCAGTTCCTGTCAGTCGAAGCGATGCGCAGCATGGGCCGCTTCGTGGCCGAATTTTTCCCGCCCGACACCAGCCCCGAGTTCTTGCGCAAGGTGGCTTTGGGAACCTGGGAAACGCTGGCCATGTCGGCTTTGGGCACACTGCTGGCCGCCGCCGCAGGCTTGCTGCTGGCGCTGCCGGCCAGCCGGCTGCACGCCGAAGACCCGGCCCGCGCCCGCGCGCCCACCCGGCTGCTGCTCAACGCCTTGCGCTCGATCCCGGAACTGGTCTGGGCCGGGCTTTTGCTCATCGCCGCCGGCCTGGGGCCCTTTGCCGGCACCTTGGCCCTGGCCATGCACACCACCGGCGTGCTGGGGCGCCTGTTTGCCGAAGCGGTTGAAAACGCACCCACCGGACCGGCCGACGCGCTGCGTGCGCAGGGCGTGGGCAACACCGCGGTGTTTCTCTACGCCACCTTGCCCCAGGTGCTGCCGCAGTTGATGAGCTACACGCTGTACCGCTGGGAAAACAACATCCGCGCCGCGGCGGTGCTGGGCGTGGTGGGAGCCGGCGGACTGGGGCAGCTGCTGTCCTTCCACATGGGGCTGTTCCAGATGGGCAAAACGGCCACCATCCTGGGTGCCATGCTGCTGTTGGTGGCGCTGGTCGACGCGATCAGCTACCTGTGGCGGCGTGGGCTGACACGCTGAGCGATACCGGTGTGCCAGGCGCGCTGGCCCTGCATCCAAACGCGCCGCAGCCCCGTACAAACCCTGGTTGGCCTTCGGGCTCTGTAAGCTTGTGCAGTTTCAATCGACGGCCTGCTTAGACCTCACATGAACCTGCAACTGAACGTCAGCCAAGCCTGGGCCCTGCTGGGCGTGGCCATCATCTTCGAGGTCGCGGGCACCACCTGCATGCGGCTCAGCGAAAGCTTCACCCGGCTCACACCCTCGGTCCTGATCTTCGTCTTCTACGCGCTGTCTTTTGCCCTCAACACCGCCATCATGCGAACTTTGGGATTGAGCGTGGTCTACGCCGTCTGGTCGGGCGTGGGAACCGTGTTGACCGCGCTGATCGGCTACCTGTACTTCAAAGAGCCGGCCACGGCGCTGAAAATGGTCAGCGCCGGGCTGATCGTGATTGGCGTGTTCGGTCTGCATACCGCCTCCAGAACAACCGGCTGATGCCCGTTCTTGCTTTGTCTTCCACGCCCTCCCGCGACAACCTGCTGTCCATTCAGCGCTACCAAAAGCGCGCTGCGGGCTATGACGCTTCGGCCCAGCGCACGATGCCGCTGCGCCTGCGCACCATCGCCTTGTTGCGCCTGCAGCCCGGCCAGGTGGTGCTGGACGTGGGCTCGGGCACCGGCCTGAGCTTTGAGCCGCTGTTGCAGGCCGTGGGGCCGCAGGGCCGCGTGCTGGCGTTCGAGCAAAGCCCCGACATGCATGCGCAGGCGGTGGCCCGGGCGGGCCACAACACGTGGAGCAACCTCTGGCAAAGCCACGCCGCGGCCGAGACGGTGCAACTGCCGCAGGCGCCTGACGCCGTGCTGTTCAACTATGTTCACGACATCACCCGCACGCCGCTGGCGGTGGACAACATCCTGCGTCAAGCCAAGCCCGGCGCGCGCATCGCGATGGCCGGCATGAAGTTCTTCCCGTGGTGGACGGGGCCACTGAACCTGCTGGCCTGGCTGAAGAACCGCCCCTACAACGCCAAGGCTGCGGACCTGTGGCGCCCTTGGCGGCTGGTGGCCGCCCACTGCCAGTCGTTTGAATGGACCCCCACCCAAGCCGGCATGGGCTACATCGCCCACGGCGTGCTCAAAGGAAAAGCACCATGAGCCTGCTGGCGCAACACCCCGGGCCCACCACGCCGCAGCTGGCGCTGCGCTGTGCACAGATCCGCCAGCGCAGCGTGGCCTTGGCCAAGCCGCTCAGCGAAGCCGACTGCCAGGTGCAGTCGATGCCCGAGACCAGCCCCGTCAAGTGGCACCTGGCCCACACCAGCTGGTTCTTCGAGACCTTTGTGCTGCAGCCACTGGAGCCTGACTTCAAGCCCTTCAACCCTGCGTTTCGAGCGGCGATGGCGCCTACCGAGACCCGCGCTGGTGGGCCGCCGCTGTACTGGCGCCGCAACGGCATGAGCCCGAACCCGAGCCCGAACGACTGGCACAGTTTCACGCTGCACGGCCTGGTGCCGCTGGACGCCTGCACGCCCATCGCGCACATCAGCTGGTTCGAGGCCGATGCCTTTGCGCGCTGGTGGTCGGCACAGCATCCTCAGGTCCCCGCGACACGCTTGCCGACCGAGTTTGAGTGGGAGCAAGCCGCGCAGACGCTGGGGGCCAACGCCATCGCGTCGGGCAACTTTGTCGAAACCGGGGCCCTGCACCCGATGCCCGTGTCCTCGGCCCAAGGCGGGCTGCTGCAGATGCTGGGCGATGTTTGGGAATGGACCGCCAGCAGTTACCTGCCCTACCCGGGCTTCAAGGCCGGGAGCGGCAGGGTCGGTGAGTACAACGCCAAGTTCATGGTCAACCAGATGGTCCTGCGCGG
>JAYUPP010000322.1:0-3191 GCA_043760045.1 Betaproteobacteria bacterium | reverse complement strand
CGTTGAACTTAAGGCCCGCCCGCAGCACGGCGGCGGCGCCCGACAGCACGTCCACCGCACCGTAAGCAATCAGGCCCACACCGCTGGCCAACACCGCGAAGTGCCCCAGGTCACGCGAACGCGCAACCTGGCCTTCTTCGCGCGCCTTCGTGATGCGGCGCTCGGTGGCGGGTAGTTTTTTATCTTGTGCGCTGTCGGCCATGGGCATCCTGCCCCGCCCAAGCCTGGTTCAAGCAAGCGCCGCAGCGCGCAGCGACAACCATTGCTCAAGACAATCAGGCTCTGTGGAGGGGGCCTGTGGATGGTGCCGCCGCGCAGCGCCTGACTTGAGCCAGAAAAGCGGGTGCCAGACCCGGCTGTTCCGCGCGCACGATGCACGCAAATCACAGCGCTTTGTCGCTGACCCTGCAAAGTGGTTTCCAATGCCGGCATGCACGGCCCACACAAGCACCCACCCAACGCCATCGCGCCGGTCTCCGACAGCGATTTGCGCACACCCGCCGCAGCGTCAAACCTGCGTTGGCGCATCCCCGCCATGGACTGCGCCAGCGAAGAGGCTGACATCCGCCGTGCGGTTGATGGCATCGAAGGCATTCAGTCACTGAACTTCAAGTTGGGCGAGCGCAGCTTACAAATCGGCGCTGCACCCGCCGCAGCGCAACGGGCTGCCCAGGCCATTCGAGCAGCCGGGTTTGAAATGGAACCCTGGCCCGATCAGCAGCCCCCTGCTGCCGACGGCGCAGGCCGTGCAGACGGTGCACACCGTGCGGCCGCGTTGACCCCGGGTCACCACAGCCATGCTCATGCACCACCGCCAGGCCTGGCACGCCTGCTGTGGGCGCTGGCGCTGGCAGTTGCAGCAGAGTTGTTGAGCTTCTTCGCGCCCGACACCCTGCCCCTCAAAGCCCTGGGTATGGCATTGGCCGCAGCCGCCATCGCTGCTGCGGGCTTTGATGTTTTCAAAAAAGGCATCCGTGCCCTGGTGCACGGCCGACTGAACATCAATGCGTTGATGGGCGTGGCGGTGGCCGGCGCGTTTGTCATCGGCCAGTGGCCCGAAGCAGCCATGGTGATGGCGCTGTACGCCATCGCCGAGTTGATCGAAGCCCGCGCTGTGGACCGCGCCCGCAACGCGATCAGCGGCCTGCTGGCGTTGGCGCCCGACACCGCCGATCTGCGGCAGCCTGGCGGCAACTGGCAGCCCGTGGCGGTGGCGAGCGTGCCGATTGACGCCGCCGTGCGCGTGCGCCCTGGCGCGCGTTTTGCGTTGGACGCGGTGCTCACTGCAGGCCGCACCAGCGTGAACCAGGCACCCGTGACGGGCGAAAGCATGCCCGTGGACAAAGCGCCGGGAGACGCCGTCTTCGCCGGCACTATCAACCTCACCGGCACCGTCGAATGCCGCGTCACCGCAGCGGCCTCGCAGTCCACGCTGGCCCGCATCATCCACGCCGTTGAACAAGCCCAGGGCAGCCGCGCGCCCACCCAGCGTTTTGTGGACCGCTTTGCCGCTGTCTACACACCTGCGGTGTTTGTGCTGGCGCTGGCGGTGGCCATCGCCGGCCCCTGGCTGATGGGTTGGACGGTGCTGGCCGCGATTTACAAGGCGCTCGTGCTGCTGGTCATTGCCTGCCCATGCGCACTGGTCATTTCAACACCCGTCACCGTCGTCAGCGGCCTGGCTGCAGCCGCCCAGCGCGGCATCCTCATCAAGGGTGGTGTGCATCTGGAACAGGCCCGTTTACTGAAGGCCGTCGCGCTGGACAAAACCGGCACCCTCACCGAAGGCAAACCGCGCCTGGTGGACTGGCAGCTGCTGAGCACCCAGGTGAGCAAGCCGCAGGCCGAACAGATTGCGGGCGCGCTGGCGGCGCAGTCTGACCACCCGGTTTCACGCGCAGTGGCGGCAGGGCTGCCGCCCAGCAGCGCCGCCGTGCGCAATTTTGTGGCGCTGTCAGGGCGCGGCATCCAGGCCGACATTGACGGGCAGCGCTGCGTGCTGGGCAACCACCGGCTGATGGAAGAGCGCGGCCAGTCTTCGCCTGCGCTCGAAGCCGTGCTGCGCCGCCACGAGCAAGCCGGTCGCACGGTCAGTCTGCTGGCCAGTGCAGCTGGCGTGCTGGCGCTTTTTGCCGTCGCCGACCGCATCAAGCCCACTTCGGCCACCGCCATAGCCGAGCTGAGAGCGATGGGCATCACGCCGGTGATGTTGACCGGTGACAACCAGGCCACCGCAGCTGCCATCGGCTTTGAGGCGGGGCTGACAGATGTACGCGGCAACCTGCTGCCTGCAGACAAGCTCGCCGCCATCCAGGCCTTGCAGCAGCAATACGGACCCACGGCGATGACGGGGGACGGCATCAACGACGCACCCGCACTGGCCCAGGCCAACATCGGCGTGGCCATGGGTGCGGCCGGTACCGACATTGCGATGGAAACGGCCGACGTCGTGGTGATGAACGACGACCTGAGGCGCATTCCCGAACTGGTGCGCCTGTCGCAAAGAACCCATGCGGTGCTTTGGCAGAACATCACACTGGCGCTCGGCATCAAGACGGTATTTTTGCTGCTGGCGCTGTTCGACAACGCCAGCATGTGGATGGCCGTTTTTGCCGACATGGGCGCCAGTTTGCTGGTCGTCTTTAATGGTCTGAGGCTGCAGCGCGCAGCGTCAAGTGAAAAATAAAACCTGAAGCGCGGCCTGCCGCTGCACAAAAAAAATGGGCCCGATCTCCTGGCAGGAGATCGGGCCCACGGCGGCCTGGACAGACGGCTAACCAGCCGCTGTCCTGTCAGACGATTACCAGCAGCAAGGCAAGGCGCCTATGCAGCAGGCAGCGCCTGCAACGCAGCAAGCCGCAGCCGCAAAAGCACCGCTCGAAACGCTGAACAGGCCAGCAACAGCCACTGCTTTGATAAAAAAGGTCTTCATGTGATTTCTCCAGGACAAGTTAAAAAGCAAGCTCGAATTTCATGTCAACACAGACATGGGTGGCCGCCACGGCAAAACCACCGGGGCCGGTGCAAATGTGGGAAGCAGGTAAGCGGGATTGGCACGCACCGTGATGTTTGCATGCAGTGAACGCAGCGCAGAAGCCGGCCCCACGACAGGCGCACAAGTGGCACAGGCCGCCTGCGAGCGTGCCGACGCACAGCAGGGTGCCGAAGCCTCGCAGCACCCCAAGGCGGGC
>JAYUPP010000321.1:0-3192 GCA_043760045.1 Betaproteobacteria bacterium | reverse complement strand
GTCGGACAGGCTGCGGATGTAGCGCAGCATCTCGGCTTCGCTGTGGTGGGTGTTGAACACCGGGTGCGTCAGATACGTGCTGGTGCGGCGCAAGGTTTCAGGAATCATGGGCTCGATGCCCTTCTCGAACGCCGTGATATCGGGCAGCGCCTGGCCGGGCGCGGCAAACAGCGCCCACAGTGCGCTGATGTCAGCGCGTGTGGTGGTTTCGTCCAGGTTGATGCCGATGAACACATCGCCCCATTCAGGAAAGCGGCGCAGGTTCATGCCAGCCGCCACCGCGCGTGCGGCGATGGCGGCGGTGTTCGCGCCGCTGTCAATCATCAGCGCATCAAAAGCCGTAACACTGCGCACCGCCACGCCCAGCTGGCGCAGGCCGTGCGCCAGCATGGCGGTGTAGCTGGCCACGCGCTGCGCAATGCGCTTCAAACCGGCGGGGCCGTGATAAACGGCGTACATGCTGGCCATCACCGCCAGCAGCACCTGCGCGGTGCAGATGTTGCTTGTGGCTTTTTCGCGGCGGATGTGCTGTTCGCGCGTTTGCAGCGCCAGCCGATAAGCTGCTTGGCCGTGCACGTCCACACTCACGCCCACCAGCCGCCCTGGCAGGCTGCGTTTGTACTCATCACGGCAGGCCAGGTAGGCGGCGTGCGGGCCGCCGCCGCCCATGGGCACGCCGAAGCGCTGCGTGGTGCCGAGCGTTATGTCGGCGCCCAGTTCGCCGGGCGGCGTGATCAGCGTCAACGCCAGCAGGTCAGCGGCGACGATGAAAGCCGCCTGGTGGGCGTGGATGTGCGCCGCGTCGGCGCGCAGGTCGTGGATGCTGCCGCGGGTGGTGGGCATCTGCACCAGCGCCGCAAAGTAGTTGCCGGCAGCAATCAAATCGTCCCATTGCTGGGCGGAATTGGCCAGCACCACTTGCAGGCCCAGCGGCGCGGCGCGGGTTTGTATAACTTCAATCGTCTGCGGATGGCAGTCGCCGGCCACCACGAAGATGTTGCTCTTGCTTTTTACGCTGCGTTTGGCCAGCGTCATCGCTTCTGCCGCCGCCGTGGCTTCGTCCAGCATCGACGCGTTGGCGATTGCCATGCCCGTCAGGTCACACACCAGGGTCTGGAAGTTCACCAGCGCTTCCATGCGGCCCTGGCTGATCTCGGCCTGATAGGGTGTGTAGGCGGTGTACCAGGCTGGGTTCTCAAGTATGTTGCGCAGAATAACGCCCGGTGTGTGCGTGCCGTGATAACCCTGGCCGATGAAGCTTTTCAGCACCTGGTTCTTCGACGCCAGCGCTTTCAGCTCAGTCAGCGCCTGGGCTTCAGTCAACGGCGCGGGCAGCACCATGGCCTGGCTGCGCGCAATGCTGCGCGGCACGATGGCCTCGATCAATGCGCGGCGGCTGGCCGCACCGATGACGCCGAGCATGTGCCGCTCATCATCGGCGTAAGGCCCGATGTGGCGGGCGGCAAATTCGCTGCTGTTCTCCAACTCGCCCAGCGGCTTCAAGGCAGACATCAACATGGCAAGTTTTCCAGCGCGGTGTTCAAAGTGATTTCAGCAGCTTGTCGTAAGCCGGCGGGTCCATCAGCTCTTCAAACTCTGCCGTTTTGGTGATGTGCACCTTGAAAAACCAGCCCTTGCCCAGCGGGTCGGTGTTGGCCAGGCTGGGGTCGGCACGCAGCGTTTCGTTGACTGCCACCACCTCGCCGGTGACGGGCATGTACAGGTCGGCAGCAGCCTTCACGGATTCGACCACGCCGGCCACTTCGCCCTTGCTGTAGCTGCGGCCCACTTCGGGCAGGTCAACAAACACCACGTCGCCCAGGGCGTCCTGCGCGTGGTGGGTGATGCCCACCACCGCAGCTTCGTGGTCTTCGATGTTGATCCACTCGTGATCGGGGGTGTACAGGGTGGTCATCAGGGGGGCTCCTCTTGGTGGTGAAAATTCAGCGCTTGTAGCGGTGTGGGTTGAAGGGCAGGTTGGTCACGCGCATGGGCACCCGTTTGCCGCGCACTTCGGCGTCAACATCGTGGCCGGTTTGTGCCGCTGCAGTGGGCAGGTAGGCCATGGCCACGCACTGGTTCACGGTGGGCGCCAGGGTGCCGCTGGTGACGGTGCCCAGCGGCAGGCCTTCGGCGCTGAAAAGCGTTGTGCCTTCGCGCACCGGCACACGTTCCAGGCCCACCAGGCCCACGCGCTTGCGGGTGGTGCCGCTGGCCAGTTGCTTTTCGATCACCGCTGCGCCCGGGTAGCCGCCAGCCCGCGCACCGCCCGCGCGGCGCACTTTCTGCATCGCCCAGGTGAGGCCCGCTTCCACCGGGCTGGTGCCGGTGTGGATGTCGTGGCCATACAGGCACAGCCCGGCCTCCAGCCGCAGCGTGTCGCGCGCGCCCAGGCCCGCCGGTTTGACCTCGGGCTGGGCCAACAGCGCTGTGGCCAAGGCCTCAGCCGCAGCGGCCGGCACGGAAATCTCGAAACCGTCTTCACCGGTGTAACCCGAACGCGTGACCATGCAGTGCACTGGCCCGCTGGCCAGTACCAGCGTGTACACGCCACCCGTCATGAACACCAGCTGCGCCACGGCCGGGTTCAGGCGTGCCAGCGCGTCCACCGCTTTGGGGCCTTGCAACGCCAGCAAGGCCCGTTCGGGCATGGCCACCACTTCGCAGCGCGGCCCGATGTGGGCTTGCAGGTGGGCCAGGTCGGCGTCTTTGCAGCCGGCATTGACGACCAGAAAAAGGTCGCCAAAACCGGCATCGCGGTCGGCAGTGCCGGGCTTGAGCACCATCAAGTCGTCGCGCAAACCGCCTTCGTCATTCGTGAAAAAAGCATAACGCTGTTTGCCGGCGGCGAGGTCAATCACGTCCACCGGCACCAGCGTTTCAAGCGCCGCTGCGGCGTCTGTGCCCAGCAGCCGCACCTGGCCCATGTGCGAAACGTCAAACAGCGCCGCAGCTTCGCGGCACTGCTTGTGTTCAGCCATCAGCCCGCTGCCGTATTGCACCGGCATTGCATAGCCGGCGAAGGGCACCATGCGCGCGCCAAGGCGGGTGTGCAAGTTGTGCAGCGGGGTGCGTTGCAACTGGGGTTCGGACGGGGCTGACATGGCCATCACCTCAACAGGGTTCAACAAGGGCAACAGTGCAGACACCACAAAAACTGTGGCGCTGCCGGGCCCTCGCTGTCCGCTTTAC
>JAYUPP010000320.1:0-8222 GCA_043760045.1 Betaproteobacteria bacterium | reverse complement strand
CCGCGCGGGCCTGAGCCAGAGCCAGAGGCTCTGGCCTTCGCCAGGCACAAACAGTCCGTATGGACTGTTTGTGTCCGGGCTCAGCCCGCAGCGTCGTCACGCCTTGCCAGCGCACCGCATCGCAGCCCACTCGGGCGCGTCCAACAGCGGAATCCAGGTTCAAACGTGAAGCCGAACTTTGACCGCCCCCCGAACGTAAGTCCGCGTCCGCACTGATCTTTGTCGATCAGCGGGGTGCGGTTACTGGGTACAGGCGGGGTTCAATCCAAGCAGCTTGAAGGCCTTGGCCTGGACGGCGGTGGGCCGGGTTGTGAGGGTAATCTTGACCTCGGGATGCAGCGCCGTGTGCGTGATGTTGTAGGTCAGTGTTCCCAGGTCCTTGAGCAGCGTTCTGAAGCTGTGCAAGGGCAAGTCTTCGTCGGCCGTCTTGCTCGCATCCTTGGCCTTGGCGTGCTCGGATCGAACCGCTTTGGCCACCGCTGATGCGCGACTGGCGTTGGCCTCGTCCAGGTGCTCGTCATCGAACAGCATGGGCTTGAGACGGGCGCGCATCTGCCACTCCACGTAGTACGCCAGCATGCACAGGAACACGTGCGCGCGCACACGCTGCGCGCTGTAGTGGAAGACCGGGCGCACCTGCAGGTCCACCGTCTTCATCGAGCGGAAGGCACGCTCCACGTGGGCCAGGCTCTTGTAGACGGCCACCGTGGCGTTGGCATCGAGCTTGTCCTTGGACAGGCTGGTGCGGATCACGTACAGGCCATCCAGAGCGGCCTCTGCGTGAATGGTGTCTTGCTTGCGCGCCCAGGCCAAACGGGTGTCAGTGATCGTCAGCGTGAGGTGCTTGGCCATGTGGAAGCGCTGGATGTCGCGGCCCACACGCAGCGTGATGGCCGGCGCGCCGCGCAATGGCCGGCGCGCGCGCTGCGTGGCCGCAGCGATCTTGGCCAGCTCGGCCTCGGTGGCCGCCAGCAGTTCCAGCCGCTTGCGCGCCCGCTCCTGGGCCAGCAGCGGGTTGCGGCACACCACCAGCCGCTCGCCGGGGCAGTGCGTGCTGCTCAGTTCCAACAGATTGCGCTCATCGAACAGCGAGGGCTGGAAAGGCCCATGCTCGGTGGCCAACTGCGCGATCTGCGGCGCCCGCAGGCTGCTGACCCAGTCCATGCCCTGAGGCTTGAGCACCTCTTCGATGCGCGCTGAGGTCAGCATGCCGCAGTCCCCCGCCCAGGCCACGCGCTCGATGCCGAAGCGGTCCTTGAGCTTGGTCACCTGCGCGGCCACCGTGGCCGGGTCGGCCGTGTTGCCCTCGAACACCTCCACCGAGATCGGACAGCCCTCACGGGTGCACACCAGGCCGAAGACGATCTGCGGATCGTCGCGCTTGCCGTCACGAGAATGGCCGCGCGCAGCCTGCTCGCAGCAGCGCCCCGTCAGCCACGTGGTGGTCAGGTCGTACAGCACCAGGGTGCTGCCCACCAGATGCTGGCGCGCCAAGCGCCGCTCGATGCCGGCTTGAGCGTCGTGCAGCCAGTCCAGTGCTCGGTACAGGTCATCGGCGCTGCACTGCCCCACGCCCAGCACACGGCCCAAAGAGGACGTGGCGGTGTCGTCATGCAGCATGCGATGGGTGGCCAACTTGGAGGCCGGCTCAATCAGCCGCGCGACCAGCATGGCCTGCAGCACGGGCTGCAGGTCCTGCGGGGCTGAGCCGAACCAGGCGGACGAACCCGAGCCACGGGCGCAACCCAGCACAGCTGCCACATGGCCATGGGGCAGGCTGCGATCGACCACAAACACCGACTCGGCACTGGGAACGGCGACACCGCCGCGCATCAACACCTTCAAGCCTTCGACGAGCTCGGGGGAAAGGCAAGACAGGTTGGCCAGAGTGCGCTTGCGAACCTTGCCGCCTTCGCGGTAGGACTCGCGCAGAAGGACCGCGGGGGGCGAGTCGCGGGTGGGGACGGACTCGATGTACATGGGCGCAGAGAATAACCGATTCAATAGCTGAAAGCATCATCATGTCGCGATACTACATGGGTACATATTGAAGCGAAAAAAAGGCCGAAACCCGCATCTATGCTGGGTTCCGGCCGGATCAGTGCGTCAAAGTTCGGGTCAAAGCCCGGGTGAGGTGCCGCATCGTTTGACTGCAGCGCGCAGCTTCAAGCTCGTCAAGCCGAAGCCCGCTTGCGCACCACTTTTTTGGCCACAGCCCGCTTCGCTGGCAGCACGCCAGCGGCGGCTTTTTTCGCTGCAGTTTTTCGGGGTGCCGCCTTGCTGGGCGCTGCCTTCAGCGCTGGCGCTTTGCGCGCCGGTGCTCGGGGTTTGTGCAGCGGCGGTTCATCGTCACCCTCTTCATAGGTCAGCGCTTGCGCCCTCGACCGCGTGGCGCGTTCGGTCATCAACAACGCATCTTCGCGGCTGATGAGCGGATACGACTGCGCCTTGCCGTCGGGCCCGAACTTCGCCACCCTGATTTCGCCCCGGTTGCTGCCCTGCGCAGGCGCCACATGCGACACATGCAGCCACTTCGAAGTGGCGCTGCGGGCTTCGTAAATGACCTGGTCAAAAGGCAGACCCAGCTGGATGGTGAGCTTGAAAAGGTCCAGCACGGTGGCGCCGGCTGACTGCAGGTCGGCCGCCTGCCCGGTGATGTGCTGGCTGTTGGCCACGCCGCCCACGCGCTTGTTCAGCACCGGGCCGCGATAAGCGCAATTGATGGTGATGGACTTGCCCAGGGCTTCACGCAGCGGGTCGAGCACGGCAGCACACAGCGCGCGCAGGGCCGCGACGGCAGCGGGCCCGGGTTCGTTCACTATGCCTTCGGCTTTGGCCGTGTTGGAATGAGTGAGTTCGGCCAAGGTGAAATGGCGCGCGATATGCATGCTTTGCTCCCGGGTTCATCAGGAAGTGGATGCGGCTGCAGCCGAGCCGCTGGGTGTGGCGGTGAACGGGCGGCAGTTTCAGCGGAAAAAGTTGGCGCGGCTATCCCACGATTTGAAAGATGGGCGCACCGCCATCGACTGAGCCTCGGCCTCGGCCTCGGCCTTGGCCTTTTTTTAATCCGAAAAATGTCTATCCCGATACAGAGGACCCAGCGATGAAAACCAGCGTGACGCTTCCCGCCCTGTTGTGCACGGCCCTGGCAGCCGCTGCCGTGGCCACACCGGCGTTGGCTCAGGTGGATCCAAACCTGATGGTTGACACCTTTGAACGCTTCGGCGGCAAGTTCGAGGGCTTCCGGCGTTCGGGCGCCAAAGGTGTTTGCGCCACGGCCGAATTTGTTGGCAGCGCCGAGGGCCGCGCGCTGTCGGTGGCCTCTGCTTTCAGCGGCAAACCGGTGCCCGTGATTGCGCGCTTCTCGATCGGCGGCGGCAACCCCAAAGCCCCCGACAACGCGCGCAGCCAGCGCAACATGGCGCTGCAGTTTGACCTGCCCGACGGTGAAACCTGGCAGATGGGCAACATCTCGGCGCCCATTTTTGGTGCCGCCACGCCGCAGCAGTTCCTGGGCCGGCTCGAGTCATTGGTGCCCGACCCCGCCACCAAGCGGCCCGACCCCGACAAGGTGAAGGCTTACGCCGACGCCAACCCCGACGTGCTGCTGCAAGGCCGCTACTACGCCAGCCAGCCGGTGCCGGCCAGCCTGGGCGCCGTGAACTACTGGGGCGTGCACGCCTTTGCTTTTGTTGACGCGGCGGGCAAGAAACAGTTTGGCAAATGGATCTTCCAACCCGTGGCCGGCACGCAAACACTGACCGATGACGAAGCCAAAGCCAAAGGCCCCGATTTTCTGTTTGCCGACCTGCGCCAGCGTGTGGCTGCCGGCCCCGTGGCTTTTGACTTCATGCTGCAGCTGGCGCAGCCGGGTGACAAACTGGACAGCGCGGTGACGCCGATGCCGGAGGACCGCAAAAAGCTCAACCTGGGCCGGCTGACCATCAAGGCGGTGGCGCCCGACGCCACCGGCCCCTGCGTCAGCATCACCTACAACCCGACGCTGCTGCCCAAGGGTGTAGAGGCTTCAGCCGACCCGATGCTGACGGCACGTGCAGCGCCGTACGCCATCGGTCTGGGGCGGCGGTTGGCCGAGGGGGCCAAGCAGTAGTGCATGGCAGATGGGCATGATGGCTGTGATGGCGGCGTTGACGGCGTTGACGGCGTTGACGGCGGAGGGGAGGCCCAGTATTCTTGTTGAAGAGTTCAACAATCACCAGGGCTTGACATGGCCACCGTCAACTTCAGCGTTCCCGATGACGTCAAAGTAGCTTTCAACGCTGCGTTTGAGGGCCAGAACAAGAGTGCGGTGCTCACTCAGTTGATGCGCGATGCTGTGGCGCAGGCCGAGGTGCAGCGCCGCCGCGCACGGGCGGCGCAGCGGATACTGTCGCGCTTGCCCTCCGCACCCGTGCGCAGCACCGATCAACTGGCGAAATCGCGGCAGCGGGGCCGCCCTTGAAGTTGGTGCTGGACGCCAGTGTCGTCCTGAAATGGTTCTTCGCGCACCGCCTTGAAGAAGCTGACATCGGCACCGCTGCTGCCATTCTGCGAGCCACCGTCAGCGGCCACCACACACTGCTGGCGCCGCCGCATTTCATGGCCGAGGTGTGCGCGGTGCTCGCGCGCGAAGACCCGGGTTCGATGCTGCACAACCTGCGCGACCTGCTCGACCTGGACATTCCCGTGCACGACGGGCCCGAGGTTTACACCCGAGCCCTGCAGATCAGCCAACAACTGAACCACCACCTGTTCGACACGCTGTACCACGCGGTGGCGCTGGAAAACGTGGGTGCGGTACTGGTCACTGCAGACGAGCGCTACTTTCGTGTTGCCGAACGCCTGGGCCAGGTGGTGCTGCTGGCGCGGTGGCCTGCATTCGAAGCAGACTGACAACCGGCCACGGTGGCGTGAGCTCTGAAAATGCAGAGCACTGCTTGGCATCACGGGTTGCTTTCACACCCGTCATGCCGTCGCTATTTCGTCCCAAACAAACGGTCGCCCGCGTCGCCGAGCCCCGGCACGATGTAGCCGTGGCTGTTCAGTTCGCGGTCTATTGCCGCCGTGTAGATGGGCACGTCGGGGTGGTGCTTCTGCATCTGTGCAATGCCTTCGGGCGCAGCTAACAAACAAACGAAGCGAATGCTGCGGGGCGAGGTTTCTTTCAGCCGGTCCACCGCCGCCACGGCTGAATTGCCGGTGGCCAGCATCGGGTCCAGCACAATGGCGTCGCGTTCGTGCATGTCGTGCGGCATCTTGAAGTAGTACTCCACCGCCACCAGCGTTTTGGGGTCGCGGTACAGGCCCACATGGCCCACGCGCGCGCCCGGCACCACGTTCAGCATGCCGTCCAGAAAACCGTTGCCGGCGCGCAGGATGCTGACAAACACGGTTTTTTTGCCGTCGATCACCGGCGCCATCATTTTCTCGAGCGGCGTCTCTATTTCCACCAGCTGCGTGGGCATGTCGCGTGTCACTTCATAAGCCATCAACATGCTGATCTCGTTCATCAGCGTGCGGAAATTGCTGGTGCTGCGGTCTTTCTGACGCATCAGTGTCAGTTTGTGCTGAATCAGCGGGTGGGTGATGTGGTGTAGCGGTGCAGTCATCGTTTGCCTCGGGTCGCAGTTTTTGTTGACGTGAAAAGATAACGTCAAAACACCGTGCCGTCGCTGTTGATTTTCAGCGGTGGCGCACCGCCGCGCAGCTCTTGTGCCAGCAGCCGGCCGGTGGCCCAGGTGCCGCCTTCAAGCACGCAGGCGAGCGGCATTTGTTCGGCGTTGCGCTGCAGCAGGTTTCGCACCAGCGGCGCCAGCTCGTCAAGCAGCGACACGGTGAGCGCGCGCCATTCGATGATGAATTCGTCGCTGACCTGCCAGGTCTTGTCCAGGCTGGCGGCGCTGCGCGGCACGATCACGCCGCCGTCTATCAGCAGGCCGCCGTTGCGGTATTCGGGCAGGCCGGTCAGGCTGTCGAGTGCCGTCACTTTCACGCCGGCCCATGCAAGGGGTTCCAGCAGCGAATAGGCCAGCCACTGGCTCAGTTTGTGAAACGGCACCCAGCCGGCAGTGGTGCCGTGGCGGCCGGCCATCGGGTCTTCGCCGCCCGCCCAGCGGTGCGGCCACACGTCGCCCAGCGGCACGCCGTGCAGCACGCTGCCGGTCTGCCAGATGGGTGAAAAGGTGTCGAGCAAATGGCGCAGCACCTGGGCGGCGCTGACCTCGGTTTGCGTTGTGGCAGCCGCTGTGGCAGCCGCTGTGGTTGCCGTTGTGGCAGCCGCTGTGGCGCCTGTAAGCCGGTTGAACAGGGCCGATGGCCGGGCCTCAAGGTGTGCCGCCGCAGGCTGGCCAGCCGTCGCCGTCGCCGTCGCCGCCTCCGCATCAGCCGCCTGCGCCCGCAGCGCCTGGCCCAGCCGGCGCAGCAGCGCCGCGCGGCCTTCAAGGCCGACCAGCGGGTTGTCGGGCACGACCTGGAACATGCGCGCCAGGGCGGTGGCGTCCAATGTGCAAAGCACGCTGGCATCCACGCGCAGGGCATCGTCTGGCAGCGCAGAAAAATCGCCGCGAACGAAGGCGCGGAAACTGGCCACGCCCAGGCCTTCCGAGCGCGTGAAACGCTGGCCGCTTTCGGCTTCGTCATAACGCCACTGCGGCCCGGCGCCGGCGTCCAGCAGCACGCTGATGACGGTGAGGTCGATGCGCGCCCGTGCCACATCGGCCACCGAGCGGCCGGCCAGCAGCGTGTCCAGCTCGGCCTTGCGGTTGACGCCACCCACTTCAAAGTGGCGCCAGCGGCTGTGATACGGAATGTCCAGCGTCGGGTAGGCCGCGCGTGTCACGGCTTGCACACGCTGCGCCACAGCCGCCAGCCGGCTGCGGTCGAGCATGAAGTGTGATGACCGGCCTTCGGCTACTGCCTGAGCAATGCCGGCACAGCGCTGGCGGATGGTGGCGGGGTTGCGCAGCACGCTGGCTGCATCGGGCCCGTGGCGCGGGGCGTGCACAGCTAAAGCTTTCTGAAGCTCACTCAAGACCGCGCCCCTTGACCTGTGCCAGTTCGGTTTCGGTGGGCACGGCGCCAGCGGTGAAGTAACCGGCGGCGATCTTGGCTTCCATTTCCACCTTGGCATCGGCCGGTATCAGGCTGTGCGGTATCGGCACGCGTTCCCCCACTTCGATGCCGCTGCCGGTGATGGCATCAAACTTGTCGTTGCTCATGCTCACCAGGCGGTGAATTTTCTGGATGCCCAGCCAGTGCAGCACATCGGGCATCAGCTCCTGAAAACGCATGTCCTGCACGCCGGCCACACATTCGGTGCGCAGAAAATATTTGTCGGCGCTGTCGCCACCCGGCTGCCTTTTGCGGGCGTTGTAAACCAGAAACTTGGTCACTTCGCCCAAAGCGCGGCCCTCTTTGCGGCTGTAAGCAATGAGGCCCACACCCCCTGCCTGGGCACCGCGGATGCATTCTTCGATGGCGTGTGTCAGGTATGGGCGGCAGGTGCAGATGTCGCTGCCAAACACGTCGCTGCCGTTGCATTCGTCGTGCACCCGGGCTGTCAGCGTCACATTCGGGTTGGCCAGGTCGCGGATGTCGCCAAACACATACAGCGTCTGGCCACCGATGGGCGGCAAAAACACTTCCAGGTCGCTGCGCGTCACCAGTTCGGGGTACATGCCGCCGGTCTCTTCAAACAAGGCCCGGCGCAACTCGGCTTCGCTGACCTTGAAGCGCGCCGCCACACCGGGCAGCCACCACACCGGTTCCACCGCCACTTTGGTGACGGCCGCTGAAGCGTCGGTCAGCAAAAATTTGCCGTCCACTTGCAGGCGCTGGAAGGCCAGCGCCTGTTTGATTTCCGGCAGGTGCACATGCGCTTTGGTGACCGCGATGGTGGGGCGGATGTCGTAACCCTGCGCCAGATGTTCGGCAAACACAGCTTGCACGCTGGCGCCCCAGGGGTCGATGGACACCATGCGGGCGGCGGCGTCGGGGCCCGTGGTCCACTGCGGATAGGGGCCGATCAGGTCGGTGGGCGCAGTGTTGGTCAGGTCGGCCCGGTGGCCTTTCAGCAAATTGCCTGCCGCCACGGCCAGCGCGCGGTACACACCGTAGCTGCCGCTGTGGGTGCCGATCACGTTGCGCTGGCTGCGGTTGGCGGTGGTGCCCACCACGGGGCCGCGTTCGGCGGCGCTGGCGGCGCCCCACAACAAAGCCGGTGC
>JAYUPP010000319.1:0-8222 GCA_043760045.1 Betaproteobacteria bacterium | reverse complement strand
TATTTCAAGACCCGGGCTGCAAGCCCGGCTCGGGGGTGCGATCAGAACCCAGGATTTTGCTGCCTGTCCTGCTGCCTTTCGCGGCGCGCCTTGTCCTCGGCACGGGCGTCATCGATCTCGCGCACCACGCTGCCCAGGTCGACCGCTTTCCTGGGCGCAGCGAAGCGGCCGCTGAGCACGCTGTCGGTGCGCAACAGGCCCTTTTCATACAAGGCCCAGATCTCCGGGCCGTAGGCGGTGTTCAACAAGGCTGGCGCGCTGCGGCCAAAGAAGTCGCGCAGGTTGTTCACGTCGCGCAGCAGCATGCGCTGGGCGTGGTTGTTGCCGGCGGCGTCCACGGCTTGCGGCAAGTCGATGATGACCGGGCCGTCGGCCGCCAGCAGGATGTTGAATTCCGACAAGTCGCCGTGGATGACACCTGCGCACAACATGCGCACCACCTCTTTGATGAGCGTGGCGTGGTGGGCCAGCGCTTCGGCCTCGGTAAACACGCTGTCGTTCAGGCGCGGTGCTGCGTCGCCGCCTTCGGCCGTCACCAGTTCCATCAACAGCACACCTTCCAGAAAGTTGAACGGTTTGGGCACACGCACGCCGGCTGCGGCCAGGCGGTACAGCGCGTCCACCTCGGCGCTTTGCCAGGCCGCTTCTTGCGCCTGACGTCCAAACTTGGTGCCCTTGGCCATGGCACGCGCCTGCCGGCTGTTTTTGACCTTGCGGTTTTCGGTGTAGTCCACCGCCTGGCGAAAGCTGCGGTTGTTGGCTTCTTTGTAGATCTTCGCGCACAGCGTGTCGTCGCCGCGGCGCACCACATACACCTCGGCTTCCTTGCCGCTCATCAACTGGCGCACGACGGTGTCGATCAGGCCTTCGTCAACCAACACTTGCAGGCGCGGGGGTGCTTTCATGGCGCTGATTCTGGGGCCGTAGGGGCGCCCTCCCCCTTCAAGGGAGAGGGCACCAGGCTTCACACCAGGCCGAGCAGGCGTTTGGCGTTTTCTTTCAGGATCAGCGGCTTCACCTTGTCTTTGAAACCCGCCTCGTCAAAGTCTTTCATCCAGCGTTCGGGGGTGATCAGCGGGTAGTCGCTGCCAAACAGCATGCGGTCTTTCAGCAGCGTGTTGGCGTACTGAATCAGCTGCGGCGGAAAGTACTTCGGGCTCCAGCCCGAGAGGTCTATCCATATGTTGGGCTTGTGCAGCGCCAGCGACAGTGCTTCGTCTTGCCACGGCCAGCTGGGGTGGGCGATGACGATCTGGATGTCGGGGAAGGCTATCGCCACATCTTCCAGCAACATGGGGTTGCTGTTTTGCAGCCGCAGGCCACCGCCGCAGCGCATGCCGCTGCCGATGCCCGAATGCCCACTGTGGAAGATGGCGGGCAGCTTGTGTTCGGCGATCACTTCATACAGCGGCCAGGCCATGCGGTCGTAAGGCAAAAAGCCCTGCACCGTGGGGTGAAACTTGAAGCCTTTCACGCCGTGCTCGGCAATCAGGCGCCTGGCTTCGCGGGCGCCCATCTTGCCTTTGTGGGGGTCGATGCTGGCGAAGGCAATCATCATGTCGGCGTTGTCGCGCGCCGCGTCAGAGATTTCTTCGTTCGGAATGCGCCGCCGGCCGAGCTGCGCTTCACTGTCCACGGTGAACATCACGAGGCCGATTTTTTGCTGCCGGTAGTAAGCCACCGTCTCGGCGATGGTGGGCCGCAGGTTCGAGCCGAAATACTTGTCGGCGGCGCGGTCGTATTCTTCGCCGTAGCTGTCGAATGGGTTGCGGCACGAGACCTCGGCGTGGGTGTGGATGTCGATGGCGATCAGGTCTTCGGTTTTCATCGGTGGGCGTGCAGAGGGCGGAGGGGGCAGAGGGGGCGGCCGGGCCGCAGCAGAATCGGCTGTATTTTGCGGCGCTGGCGAATTTTTAAGCTCAGAGCCATGCCCAAGCCATCTCCACCAGACGCACCACACGCGCCACGCGCACACGCACACGCACACGCACACGCACACGCACACGCACCCGCAGCCCGCTACCGCGACGCGCAGGTGGGCATCTGCATCAACGCCACCATCACCACTGCGCCCGACGGCAGCACGCTGCTGACGTCCACCGAAGCCCTGCTGCCCTACCCCGCGCGCATCACCGACCGCCTGGAACACTGGGCCGCTGTGGCGCCCACGCGCAGCGTCGCAGCGCGGCGCGCAGCGGTGGCAGGTGGCGGCGGTGGCGGCGCCTGGCTGCACATCAGCTACAGCCAGATGCTGCAACGCGCACGCGCCGTAAGCCAGGCCCTGCTGGACCTGGGCGCGGGCGCCGAACGGCCGCTGCTCATCTTGTCGGGCAACGACCTGGAACACCTGACGCTGGCGATGGCCGCGTTGTGGGCCGGTGTGCCTTATGTGCCCGTCAGCACCGCCTATTCGCTGGTGTCACAAGACTTCGGCAAGCTGCGCCACATCGTGGCCAGCACCACGCCGGGGGTGGTTTTTGCCAGCGGGCCTGCATACGCCGCTGCGCTGCAAACGGTGCTGGGCATGGCCTGCGATGAACTGCCGGTGGTGTTGAGCAACGGCACGCTGCCTGGCCACGCCTCGTTGGCTTTTGACGAGTTGCTGGCCACCGCACCGGGCGCTGGCGTGCACGCCGCCCACGCCGCCGTCGGGCCCGCCACGGTGGCCAAGATCCTGTTCACCAGCGGTTCCACCAAAGCCCCCAAAGGCGTGATCACCACGCACCGCATGCTGTGTGCCAACCAGCAGATGCTGCGCCAGTGCGCGGGCTTTCTGGCTGAAGAACCGCCGGTGCTGGTGGACAGGCTGCCTTGGAACCATGTGTTCGGCGGCAGCCACAAGGCGGGCCTGACGCTTTACAACGGCGGCACCCTGTACATCGACGACGGCAAACCGAC
Source organism: Betaproteobacteria bacterium (assembly GCA_043760045.1). GTDB lineage: Bacteria > Pseudomonadota > Gammaproteobacteria > Burkholderiales > Burkholderiaceae_C > Rubrivivax. Next base: position 5,324 of record JAYUPP010000319.1, on the reverse strand, counting down.
AGCCGCCGGCATGGCCGAGACGCTGCACAACCTGCGCGAGATTGCACCCACCATCTACAGCAACGTACCCAAGGGCCTGGAAGAAATCAGCAGCGCGATGGGCCACGACACCGTGCTGCGCAACAGCCTGTTCAAACGCTGCAAACTTTTCATGCTCGCAGGCGCTTCGCTGTCGCAAGCGGTGTGGGACCCGCTGCACGCACATGCCGAAGCCGCCGTGGGTGAACGGGTGCGGGTGATCACGTGTTTGGGCATGACGGAAACGGCGCCTGCCTGCACTTTTGCGGTGGGCACCGATGTGGCGTCAGGCCACATCGGGCTGCCGCTGCCGGGGGTGGAAGTGAAGCTGGTGTGTGACGCCAGCACAAATGCCACACCAACAGGCGCCACATCAACAGGCGCCACACCAACAGGCACCACAACAACCGGCGCCAGATCAACCGGCAAAACCGAGGTTCGCTTTCGCGGCCCGCATGTGATGCCGGGTTACTGGCGCGCCCCCGAACTAAGCGCCAAAGCCTTCGACGATGAGGGCTGCTACCGCACCGGCGACGCGGTGCGCTGGATCGATGCAAACAACCCGCAGCGTGGTTTGCTGTTCGACGGCCGCACGGCAGAAGACTTCAAGCTTTCCAGCGGCACCTTTGTCAGCGTGGGCCCGCTGCGCGCGCGCATCGCGCTGGCGGGAGACCCGCTGGTGCAAGACGCCGTGATCACCGGCCTGAACCGCAACGACATCGGCGCGCTGATCTTTCCGCGCGCCGACGAATGCCGGCGGCTGGCCGCCGCACCAGCCGAAGCGCCATTGGCCAGCGTGCTGCAGCACCCCTTGGTGCGGCAGGCATTCCAGTCGCTGGCGAACCGCATGTGGGCTGCCGGCACCGGCAGCGCCAGCCGCGTGGCGCGCTGGCAAGTATTGGAAGAGCCACCGTTGCTGGGCCGTGGTGAGGTCACCGACAAAGGCTCGATCAACCAGCGTGCCGTGCTGGCGCACCGGGCGGCACTGGTGCAGGCGCTGCATGACGACAGCCAGGTTCACCCGCATCGGCTGCTGCCGCGCAAAGGCTGATTGGGTTGTGCCTGCGCGCAGGCGGTGCAAGGCGAACAAGGGCGGTTCCGGTGGCCTATTCAGGCTCTATCTTGGCGGCGCGAATAACCTCACCCCGGCGTTTGATCTCGCTGGCCAGCAGCGCCTGCAGTTCGGCCGGTGTGCTGCTTTGCAAACGCATGCCCAGCTTCGACAACCGCGCCTGCACCTCGGTTGAGGCCACGGCTTCACGCGTGGCACGGCCCAGTTTGTCCAGCACGTCAGCCGGGGTGCCCGCCGGTGCCGCCAGCGCGTTCCAGCTCGCCACGTTGTAGCCGGGCACGCCGGCCTGCACGACGGTGGGCACATCGGGCAGCGCTGCTGTGCGTGTGTCGGAAGACACCGCCAGCGCCTTCACCACCCCTGCGGCCACTTGACCCACCATCGGCCCCACCACTTCAAAAACCAGATCCACTTCACCACTGCGTAAGGCCGTTAGCACCGCCGGTGAACCCTTGTACGGCACCACCAGCACGTCGATGCCGGCCACGGTTTCAAACAGTTTGGCGCTGAGGTGCTGCGTGCTGCCCGGCGCATTGGTGCCCACGTTCAGCTTGCCGGGGTTGGCCTTGGCAAACACCAGCGCGTCGCGCAGCGTGGCGAAGCGGCTGTTGGCAGCGGCAAAGATGCCGATGTCAAAAGTGCCCAGCAAACTGAGGAGCGCAAAGTCTTTTTGCACATCAGAAGGCAGCTTCTTGAACAGGCCCACGCTGACCGCATTGCCGTTGCTCATCAGCAGCAGCGTGTGGCCATCGGGCCGCGCCGTGGCCACCGCCTGGCTGGCCGTGATGCTGCCGGCGCTGGGTTTGTTTTCCACCACCACGGCCTGCCCCAGGCTTTTGGCCATGTGCTCGGCCACAGCACGCGCGGTGAGGTCGGCAATGCCACCGGGGCCGAAGGGCACCAGCAGTGAGATGGGCTTGCTGGGGCAGGTTGTTTGGGCCTGCGCCACGCTGGGCAGCACGGCGCAGGCTGCCCATGCAACGCCTGTGACCCAGGCTCGCCGGCGGTTGACAGTGGGCGTCGGGCTCGGCCTTGGCCACATCACCTGCACCGAGCGAACCGCCAGCGCCAGGTTTGTTGTCGATGAGCACATGCACACCCAGCGCCGCCGCCAGCCTGGGGGCCAGCGCACGCGCCAGGATGTCGGTGCTGCCGCCGGGTGTGAACGGCACCACCAGGCGCAACGGTTTGGCGGGCTGTGTCCAGGCCGGGGTGGCCACCTAAACGACCGGCGCGGCGGCGGCGGCTAGCCACGGGCGGCGGCGACGGTTTGCATCGTTGTGGGTCATGCAGATCGGATCAAACAGTTGAAAGTTCAAGCCACGCGGTGGGCCAGTGGCTGGCCGCTGCACCAGCGCACCAGGTTGTCAACAAACAGTGCCGCCGTGCGAGCTGCATTGCCGGCCGACTGGCCGGCGGCGTGCGGCGTGATGATGACACCGGGCAGCGCCCACAGCGGCGATTCCACCGGCAGCGGTTCGCTGATGAAAACGTCAAGAAAAGCGCCACTCAGTTGGCCTGTTGACAGCGCGTGGATCAAGTCGTCTTGCACCACCACTTCACCCCGCGCCACGTTCACCAGCTGCGCGCCGCGTGGCAGCAGCGCCAGACGGGCGGCGTCGATGAGGCCACGCGTTTGAGCATTCAGCGGGCAAGCCAGCAGCAGCCACTGTGCGCGCGGCAGCACTTGGTTCAACTGGGTGCAGGCCACCGTTTCGATGCCGGGGCCGGCTGCGGCGGCACTGCGCCGCACCACCACCACCTGCAAGCCCAGCAGCGCCAGCAGCGGCTGCAAGTGCTGCGCTATCGGCCCCCAGCCCACCAGCACCAGCGTCTGGCCGAAGAGGTCGGGCGGCAACGGGCCGGCCACCAGCGGCACCCAGCGGCGCTGCTGCTGCGCCGCCATCAGCTGCGGAAAACGGCGCGCCAGTGCGAGCACCGCCGCCAGCGCGGTATGCGCCACCACTTGTGCGTTAGCGCCTGACGAAGTGGTGACGGCGACGCCGCGCGCCATCAGTTCGTCATAAATCGGCCGGTCGGCGCCCGCCGAATGGGTGTGCACCCAGGCCAGAGCGGGTGACCGGCGCAGCACGCGGTAACAGGCCGCCAGTTCCGGCAGCACTTCTTGTTTGGTGGACAGGCCCGTGATGTCGCGCGATATGAAGGCCGCGTGCACGGTGCAGGTGTCGTCGGCCGCCACGTCTTCCAGCGCCAGCAGCTCCACCGCAGCCGCGCCCAGGGCAGCGAAAACTGCCGGCTGCAGGCTGCGCCGTGCGGCCGCCGACACCAGCACCCGCGGGCGCGGGCCGGCCGTTGCCGCCGCAGGCACAGCGGGTGCTGCAGACACAGCATGTGCAGCAGGCACAGCAGGCCGGACCGGCACAGCCACGCTCATTGCGCGCTGGCGCCCGACGCCTTCACCACCACCCGCCACTTCTCGAATTCACGCTGTACAAACTGCGCAAACTGTTCCGGCGTGCCACCTGCGGGGTCGGCGCCTTCCTTGATCAGCGAAGCCTGCATGGCCGGCACGTCAACAATCTCGTTGACGGCCTTGTTCAACGTGGCCACCACTTCAGGCGGTGTGCCGTTGGGCGCAAAAAATCCGAACCAGGAACCGGCTTCAAAGCCGGGGAAACCGCGCTCGGCCACGGTGGGCACGTCGGGCATGGACCGGCTGCGTTTGGCGCTGCTGACGGCCACGGCGCGCAGCGTGCCCGCGTCGATGTGTTGCTTCACCGAAGGGATGGTGGCGAACATGAATTGCACGCGCCCCGCCAGCAAATCGCGCAGCGCATCGGCGCCTTTGCAGGGCACATGCACGGCCTCAAAACTGGCACGTTTGGCCAGCAAAAAACAGCTCAGGTGGCTGCTGGTGCCGATGCCGGTGGAAGCGCAATTCAGCTTGCCGGGGTTGGCTTTGGCAAACACCAGAAATTCATCAAAAGTTTTGGCCGGCACGCTGGGGTGCACCACCAGCACGTTGGGCACGTCGGCAATCTGCACCACGGGCACCAGGTCGGTCAGCGGGTTGTAGGGCAGCTTGGCGTACAGCGTGGGGTTGACGGCAATCGGGCCCACGCTGTTGACGATCAAGGTGTAGCCGTCAGGCGCGGCGCGCACCACACTTTCGGTGCCGGTGTTGCCGCCGGCGCCGGGTTTGTTTTCGATGACGAAGGGTTGTTTGAGTTTGTCTTGCAGCTGCTGGCCGACGCTGCGCGCCAGGATGTCGGTGGTGCCGCCGGCTGTGAAGGCCACCACCACCTTCACGGGTTTGGCGGGCCAGGCTGGCCCTGAGCTTGTCGAAGCGGGCTGGGCCATCGCAGTGTTTGTCAAGCAGGTGCAGGCGATCAGCACCGCACAGAATCTCAGGGTCGTGTGCATGCGCTCTCCGTGTTTTTTTTCATCTTGCAGCCTCAGCTTTTGTAGCCCGGGTCCAGGCGCTCCAGCTTGCGCAGCAGCGCCGGCCATTCCATCAAGCCGTAAGGCCGGCGCGTGCCGCGTTGGTAGTTGTTCCAGGTGCTTTCCAGCACGGCCTGCGGCGGCTGCACCAGTGGCGTGTTGCAGGCCATCGCAGCCAGTTGGCTGTGGCAGGCCAGTTCGATGCGGTGCATCCAGTTGAAGGCCTCGCCGATGGTGCGGCCCACCACCAGTGCACCGTGGTTGCGCAAGATCAGTGCTTCACCGCTGCCCAGGTGCTGCACCAGGCCGGCTTTTTCAGCGTCGTCGAGCACCACACCCAGGTAGTCGTGATAGCCGATCTTCAAGAATCGCATCGCCGTCTGCGTGATGGGCAACAGGCCGCACTGCAGCGCGCTGACGGCCATTGAAGCCCAGCTGTGGGTGTGGATGACACACGCCACTTCGGGCCGCGCTTCATGGATGGCGCTGTGGATGACATAACCCGCGCGGTTGATGCCGTAGTCGAGCTCACCAAAATCAGGCTGGGCCAAAATCTCGCCGGCCAGGTTCACCTTGATCAGGCTGCTGGCGGTGATCTCTTCATACATCAGGCCGTAGGCGTTGATGAGAAGGGCGCCCGGTTCACCCGGCACATGCGCGCTGATGTGGTTGGCCATCATGTCGCTCATGCCGTACAGGTCCACCAGCCGGTAACAGGCGGCCAGGTCGACGCGGGCCTGCCATTCCAGTGGTGAACACCGTGTTTGCATGCTGGTGATGTTCATGGTGCATTGCATCCCGTTTTAATGTTATTCAGCGCCCAGGCGCAGCT
>JAYUPP010000318.1:0-3202 GCA_043760045.1 Betaproteobacteria bacterium | reverse complement strand
TGCCGGAAAGCTCTGTCGTTAGCCACCTGAACTGGGGCACCTTCACCCTGCGCGACGTGGTCAGCAAAAACGGCGGTGTCAGCCCCTTTGGCAACGCCGGTGTGCAGTACCAAGGCTCGGCCGACGACGCGGCCTTGAACGCCGGCGTGCCGCGCTACCCAGCCGACGCTGCGGCTGCCGCGCGCTTTGCGGCCGATGTGGATCACAGCGGCCGTTTCGCCGTGCCGGTGGTCAGCGCGCATGGCATTGGCGACGCCACCGTGTTTGTAGAGGGCATGGACACCCTGCGCCAGCGCATGGCAGCCGCCGGCAACGGCCCGCGCCTGGTGCAGGCTTTTGTAGATTCCAGTGCACACAGCTACTGGGGCGACGCCCACTACCCGCCGCTGTTTGAAGCACTGCTGAACTGGGTTGAATCAGGCCAGAAACCAACCCCGGCCGGCATCGCCAGCCGTTGCCAGCAACTGCGCGCCGCGCAGCCGGCCGACTGCCGGTTCTTGCCGGATTACGTGCCGAAGCCGTTGGCGTCGCGCATCGTGGCGCGCTGAACGAACCCGCAAAACGGAGTTCAGATGCAGTTCTACCTGAACGGATACACACCCGGCGACCCCGAGGTGCAAAGGGCCAAGCTGCCCGATGCGGTGGATGTGCTCGTCATCGGCAGCGGCCCCGCCGGCGCATTGCTGGCGGCGCAGCTGGCGCAGTTTCCGGGCATCAGCACGCGCCTGATCGAGCGCCGCGAAGGCGCGCTGCAGGTCGGCCAGGCCGACGGCATCGCCTGCCGCACCGTTGAGATGTTCGAAGCCTTCGGCCTGGCTCACAAGCTGGTGCACGAGGCCTACTGGGTCAACGAAACTGTTTTCTGGCGGCCGTCAAAAGCTGAGCGCTCCTGCATCGAACGAACCGGCCGCATCCAGGACACTGAAGACGGCTTGTCGGAGTTTCCGCACCTCATCGTCAACCAGGCACGGCTGCAACAGACCTTGCTGGACTGCATGCGCCATTCCCCGTCGAAGCTGGAGGCCAGCTACGGACTTGAATTCGTTACGCTGCACATTGAAAGCCAGAGTGAAAGTGAGGGCTCCGGCCACGCTGCAGGCGCCAACCCACACCCAGTGGTGGTGACGCTGCGTGACGTGGTGACGGGCGCGCCCACCACCGTGCGCGCGAAATACGTGGTGGGTTGCGACGGTGCGCGCAGCAAGGTGCGCGACGCCATCGGTGCCGTGCCGCGTGGCGACTTCGCCAACCATGCCTGGGGCGTGGTGGACATGCTGGCCACCACCAACTTCCCCGACATCCGCCTGAAGGCGGCCATCCAGTCGGCCGACGAAGGCAACATCCTGCTCATCCCGCGCGAGGGCGGCTACATGGTGCGGCTGTATGTGGACCTGGGCGAAATCGACCCCCAGCACCGCGACAGCTTTCGCGACCCGCACACACAGCAGCAGGTGATTGCTACCGCCAAACGTGTGCTGCACCCGTACACGCTGGACGTGAAAAGTGTGGTCTGGTTTGCCGTCTACCAGGTGGGTCAGCGCGTGACCGACCGCTTCGACGATGTGCCCGCCGACCAGGCTGCAACGCGAGTGCCGCGTGTGTTCATCGCCGGCGACGCCTGCCACACGCACAGCGCAAAAGCCGGGCAGGGCATGAACGTGTCGATGCAGGACAGCTTCAACCTGGGTTGGAAACTGGCGGCTGTGCTGCACGGGCGCGCCAAACCCGAACTGCTGCGCACCTACTCGCAAGAGCGCCATGCCATTGCCGAGGGGTTGATCGACTTCGACAAAGAGTGGTCGAAAATCATGGCCTCGCAACCCATGGACCCGGCACGCCCGGAACTGGGCGGTGTGGACCCACAAGCGCTGCAGGCCGCGTTTGTGAAGTCGGGCCGCTACACCGCCGGCGTGGCCACACATTACGCGCCCACCACAGTGCTGACGGCCGCTGCCACCCATCAGGCACTGGCCACCGGTTACACGGTGGGCATGCGTTTTCACTCGGCGCCTGTGGTGCGACTGGCTGACGCCAAACCGGTGCACCTGGGCCACGCCGCGCGTGCCGACGGTGCCTGGCGGCTTTATGCTTTTGCCGACGCCAGCGGCCAGCGGCTGCACGCACTGGCGGGCTTTTTGGCCGATTCGCCCCACTCGCCGCTGCGCCGCTACACGCCAGCGGGCGCCGACCTCGACAGCGTCATCGACCTGCGCGCGGTGTACCAGCAAGCGCACCGGGCGCTGAAGGTGGATGAGCTGCCCGGCATCTTGTTGCCGCGCAAAGGCAGCTTTGGCCTGATTGACTATGAGAAAGTTTTTTGCCCTTTCAGTCCCGGTTTGAACAGCGGCACCGACATCTTCGACCTGCGCGGCATCCACCGCGCGCGCGGTGCGCTGGTGGTGGTGCGCCCCGACCAGTACGTCGCCAACGTGCTGCCGCTGGACGCGCACAACGAACTGGCCGCCTACTTCGGCCAGTTCCTGATCGAGCAGCGGCTGTGATGGCGACCCACCCGTCGGCCATCGTCTGCTGGCCCGACCCGGCCACGGTAGCTGGCGCGAACCTCACGCGCATCTTGCGCGCTGTCGGTGTCGAAAGTTTTGAAGCTTCGAATCGAGCACAGCGACGTCCTGTACCGGATGCGTGACAGCGAACTCGTGACGCGCTTTCCAGCTGAGACCGCAGAGCTGTTGATCTACCTTGCCCGTTGTTTTGGCATCCAACACGCAAGTGACTAGGCGCGAATCTACGCACGCCTACCACCCCTGTCGGCAGCGCTACGCCAGCGTGTCGACCAAGTATTTGCGCACGCTGGTGTCGCGGAACCAGAGGAATGAACGTCTATGCACAAAGCAGAGTTTCGCTTTCGACCATCCAGAGACCTTTCATTTCCTTGCGGCAAATGCAGGGCGAAGTCCCACCCAAACTTGGGTCGGATGCACCAGCAATTTCCGGTAGCCGCCGTGCCACGACCGACCCACTGCGCGACGCCTTAACAGCCCCACGTCAACCGGCAAAACCGTCCAGGCGTCGAAGTTAAGAACTTGCAACTGATTCATTAACATCGATGCATCGGTGTCCTTCTATCGGCACCCCAGCCTGGTGTCGTGCCTCACAAATTTCGATACATGAAACCGCGCCTTCGTCCGCCATGCGTCGTTGCAAATCCTCGCCATAGAAAAGACTATGGCTGCGGTTTGCG
>JAYUPP010000317.1:0-3208 GCA_043760045.1 Betaproteobacteria bacterium | reverse complement strand
TACAGGTCTTCCAGCTCGCGCCCGATGGTGGCAAAAGCCTGCAGGCTGATGGGCATGCCGTCGTTGTCGACCGCCGTTGCGTCCAGGCCGGTGCACAGTTCGTTGATGACGCGGTAGAACATCGGGAAAGGCTCAACTGCTTCGTCGATCTGCGGCACGTCGAGCGTGAGCACACATTCACGCACCGCGCTGGCTTGGGGGTCTTCGGCCACTGCCGCCTGGCCGTCGACGGCCAGCGCCAGCAGCGGCGGCGCGCCGCCTTCAGTCGCCAGCATCAGCATGCGCCCGGGCACGGCACTCGGCACAAAGCCCTGGCGCGCGGCCAGTTGCTGCACAAAGGCCACCGACCAGGCCACGCCGTTGCTGCGCAGCGTGATGTTCAGCTGCGCGTCCAGCGGGCTCGTCAGTGCGTCGAGTTCGCGCGCGCGGGCCACCTCGTCCAGCATGTCGGGAAACTCGGGGTTCGCACCCACGGCTTCTGCGTAAGCCTGCACCTTCTGCACAAATTCCGAATATTCGATTTCATTCAGCGGCCCGCCCCGGTTGGCCATTTGCACACCGGCCTGCAGCTCGCCGTAACGCTGCCCAGGCGCGGATGGCTCCCATTCGCCGCTGTCGGTGTGCAGGCCTTCGATGTAAAACGGCTTGCCGCCAGCGCGGCGCGTGGGCGGCTGGTGCGCCAGCGCCAGGTCGCCGGTGATGGGTGCGTCCAGCCGCAAGGGCACCAGCGCGTCGATCAGCGCGTCCAGCCGGGGCAGGCTACGGCGCGGCGGCCGGGCTAAATTGGAATTGGCATCAAAGGCAGCGTGCTCACCCAAACCCACGCCCGCGCCCGCGCCACCTGATTCACCACCGGCCTCACCCTCACCGGGGTTGGTCAATGCAAATGCGCGTGAACCCAGCGCATCAACGCCCAGGCCCACACCTTCCATCGCCGGCTCGAAACGTGACGACACGGCTTCTTCCAGCGTCAGCGGCCGTGGCCGCAAGCGGCGCGTTTTCCACCACGCTTGCAGCGCCAGCAACACCAGCACACCTGCGGCGAGCAACGCCAATGCGAAGGTGAGGGTCATGGCCCGTGCTGCGGTTTCATGCTGTCTGCCAAAGGGTGTTCAGGCCGCTTCGGCCATGACCAGCGCCGCCTGCATGTCCACCGCCACGATGCGCGAAACGCCCTGCTCTTGCATCGTCACGCCGATCAACTGCTCGGCCATTTCCATCGCAATCTTGTTGTGGCTGATGAAGAGGAACTGCGTGCTTTTGCTCATCTGCTGAACCAGGTTTTTGTAGCGTTCGGTGTTGGCGTCGTCCAGCGGTGCATCCACTTCGTCGAGCAGGCAAAACGGCGCCGGGTTGAGCTGGAAGATGGCAAACACGAGGGCTATCGCCGTTAACGCCTTTTCGCCCCCCGACAACAAATGGATGGTGCTGTTTTTCTTGCCCGGCGGCTGCGCCATCACCTGCACGCCGGCGTCCAGTATCTCGCTGCCCGTCATCACCAGGCGTGCATTGCCACCGCCAAAAAGGCTGGGGAACATGCGCCCGAAATGTTCGTTCACCTGGTTGAAGGTGCTGGCCAGCAGGTCGCGGGTTTCGAGGTCGATTTTCTGGATCGCGTCTTCCAGCGTGGCCATCGCTTCTTGCAAGTCGGCGTTCTGCGCGTCCAGAAAAGTCTTGCGCTCGCGCGACTGCGTCAGCTCGTCCAGCGCCGCCAGATTCACCGCGCCCAAGGCGTTGACTTCCTTCTGTACGCGGTCGATTTCAGTCTGTAAGCCCCACAGTTTGATGCCGTCGGCTTCGATGGCCGCGGCCAGCTTTTCGAAGTCCACCTCGGCCGCCGTCAGCTGTTCCAGGTATTGCGCGCCGCCCAGTTGCGCGGCCTGCTGTTCCAGCTGCAACTTGGTGATCTGCTCGCGCAGCGGGTCCAGGCTGCGCTCGAAGCTGAGCTTCTGCTCTTCGGCGCGTTTCAGTTGGCTGCTCAGGTCGTCATAGGTGCTGCGCGCCGCGCCCAGTGCCTGTTCGCAGTCCAGCTTCAGCACCAGCGCCGCCTGCAGGCCCGACTGCGCCGCGGCGTCGTCAAAACTGCCCAGTTCCAGCTGCAGCTGTTCACCGGCTTGCACGTTGGAAGCCACTTGGCTGGCCGCCGTTTCGATGCTGCGCTGCAGTTCACCCTGGCGCGCCTGCAGCGCGCGCGCCTGAAAGCGTGCTTCTTGCGCCTGGCGTTCCAGCGTGCGCTGCTGCTCGCGTGCGTCGCTCAGATTGCGCTCGGCGGCGATGACGGCGTCGTCCATCTCGGCATGGCGTTCCTGGGTAGCACCCAGCTCGATGTCCAGCTCTTCAAAGCGCGCCTCGCCAACGGCACGGCGCTCTTGCAGCGACTGCAACTGGGCATGCAGTTCATCCAGTTCGTCGCCCAGTTGGCTGCTGCGGCTGGTGGCGGCGTCGGCCTGCTGTGTCAGGCGCAACAGTTCCACCTGCAAGGCGTGCGCGCGGGTTTGCGCCTCAGCCGCTTCGCGGCGGGCCGTCAACAGGCGCTGCGAAGCGTCGGTGTAAGCCGCTTCCAGCCGCACCGACGTGCTTTTGGCGTCGTCGCTGATGAGCGCTTGCGCACGCTGTTGGCGGTCGAGGTTTTCAATCTCTTGCGCACGCGCCAGCATGCCGGCTTGTTCGCTGTCGGCGGCGTAAAACGACACCGCGTGTTGCGACACCGCGTGGCCCTGTTGCGTCATGATCACTTCGCCGTGCGCCAACTGGCCGCGCTGGGCGAGTGCATCGTCGATGCTGACGGCCGTGTAGACACCTTCCAGCCAGTCAGACAGCAGCGACTTCATGTTCGCGTCACCGCCGCGCAGCCGCTCGGCCAGGCGCGGAAAACCGTGGCTGGCCTGCGGCGTGGGCGCGGCGGCAAAAGACTGCAGCGCATAGAAGGCCAGCTTGGCCGGCGGCGCGTCGCTTGCAAAAGCGCGCACGGTGTCCAGACGGCCCACCGACAGCGCATTGATGCGCTCGCGCAAGGCCGATTCCAGCGCCGGCTCCCAGCCCGCTTCGATGTGCAGTTGTGTCCACAGGCCTTGCAGGCCGCCCAGCCCGTGTTTGTCCAACCAGGGTCTGAGCTTGCCCTCGGTTTGCACCTTTTCCTGCAGCGCGCGCAGGGCCTCCAGGCGCGCGGCGGTGTCGGCCAGCTTGCGGCCTTCAGCATTGACCGTTT
>JAYUPP010000316.1:0-8282 GCA_043760045.1 Betaproteobacteria bacterium | reverse complement strand
CGCTCATGTCGGCCAGTTCGGCCTCGGTCTTGGCGCAAATGGCCACCACCGGCGCGTTTTGCAACGCCGCAAATTCACGCAGGCGCTCCAGGTAAGGGTTGCCCTCAAAACCCGTTTCACTGACGTTGCCGACAAACATCGCCGGCTTGGCGGTGATCAAGCACAGCGGCTTCAGGATGACCTGTTCTTCTTTGGAAAACGCAACGCCGCGCACCGGCTGCGCTTGATCGAGTGCGGCCTGGCATTTTTCAAGCACCTTGACCAGCGCCGCCGCTTCTTTGTCGTTGCCCGAACGGGCCGCTTTCACATAGCGGTGCAGGCTTTTTTCGACCGTGGCCAGGTCGGCCAGGCAGAGCTCGGTCTGGATGACTTCGATGTCGGCGATGGGGTCTATCTTGTTGGCGACGTGAATCACGTTGTCGTCTTCAAAACAGCGCACCACATTGACGATGGCGTCGGTCTCGCGGATGTGGCTCAGGAACTGGTTGCCCAGGCCTTCGCCTTTGCTGGCCCCGGCCACCAGGCCCGCGATGTCCACAAACTCAACGATGGCCGGCACCACGCGTTCGGGTTTGGCGATGGCAGCCAGCGCGGCCAGGCGTGGGTCGGGCAGTTCCACCACACCCACATTGGGCTCGATGGTGCAGAAGGGGTAGTTCTCGGCCGCGATGCCGGCTTTGGTGAGCGCGTTGAAGAGCGTGGATTTGCCGACGTTGGGCAGGCCGACGATGCCGCATTGCAGGCTCATGACGCCGCCGGGGTTGCAAAAGAGTGGGCGGGGCGTGGGGTCATGTCAGGCTTTCGGTGCACTGCGGTAAACCGCCGATTTTCCACCAGCCGCGCGGCACCGCAGCACGCGTGAATGTGTAAGTTTTCCGTGATCCAGGGCGTTGCCCTGCAGCATGAAAGTTAGGCGAAAGCAATGTTTCCGCGCACCGTTTGCCCGGCCTGCAGATAAAACTCGATGCCGCGCACCACCACGGCGTTCATGCCGAAGGTGACGGCACCGTTCACACGCGGGTCGGACCGGTAGCTGGCCAGGGTATCGCCAACTTCAGGCGAAGTGTCGGCCGTGCCGGGGTCGATGTTCGGAATGCTGCAGCGGCTGCAAGGTTTGACGAGGCGCAGTTCCACTTCGCCGTCGGCGGTTTCAATGACGAGTTCACGCGTGTGGTCTTCGTCATAAGCCGGCAGGCCATCCAGCACCAGGTTGGGCCTGAAACGCGGCATCGTCACCGGCGCTGCGCCGCGCGCGGCCAGGCGCTGGTTCAGGTCATGCAACGACGCGGTGTTGGTCACCAGCAGCGGGTAACCGTCGGCAAAGGCGGTTTGCGCGGCCAGCGTGCCGGTCCATTTGGGGTCACAGGCGCGCACGTGCTCGGGGTCAAACCGCACCAGGCGCAAACCGAAACCCGGCGCATGGATGCCGGGCTGCAGGAAGTCGGTGAACCACTGCGCCGCCAGCGCGCCCATGTCGTAGGCCTGCACGCGGTCGTTCCACACAAGGGCGTGGGTGGGCTGCTCCACGGCGTCCAGCCGCAGGTGCAGCGCCAGCATGCCGGGTGCGCGCAGCAGCACTTCATTGCCCTTGAAGCTGCAGTGCACCAGGGCCAGGCGCGGATGTTCACGCTGCGTGAGCATCTCGCCGTGGCGGTCTACCACCATCCAGGCGCGGTCGAATTCAAGGCCGGTTTCGATCAGCAAGCCTGGCTTCATTTCGGCGCCACCGCAGGACTTGATGGGGTAAGCGTGCACAGACGCCAGGGTGCAGGTGAACGCGCTCACAACAGGGCCGGTCCTTGGGGTTATGGAAGTGGTGGCCATTGTGCCCGGGGGGCCCTACCTACAATGCCCGGCAATGGCTGAACACGACATCCTGGTGAAGGGCAGCGGCGCGGTGGGACTGGTGGCGGCACTGGCTTTGTCGCGCCAGGGCTTGCGTGTGGTGCTGCAGGGCAGCGGCGCAGGGGCGGCGCCGGCGGTGGGTGGTCTGGTGCGTGATCAATCCGATGGTCAAACCGCTGTTCAAACCGCTGTTCAAAGCGCTGTTCAAACCGACGTTCAAAGCGCTGTTCAAACCGACGTTCAAACCGACGTTCGAGCGTTCGCGCTGAACCCCGCGTCGGTGCAGCTTCTGGTCGATTTGAAAGTGTGGGACGCGCTGCCGCTGCACACCTGCACCCCCGTGCATGAGATGCACATCCAGGGTGACGAACGCAGCAGCCCTGGGGGCGATGCGGGTTGGGCCGCAGACGCCGGTGCGCTGGAATTTTCAGCCTGGAGCCAGGGTGTGGCCGAACTGGCCTGGATCGTTGACGCTGCAGCACTGGAAAGCGCCTTGTTGGCTGCCGTGGCTTTTGCGCCGCACATCACGCGCTGTGCGCCGGCGCAGACCGCACCGCCAGTGGCGCTGCAGGTGCTGGCCGAAGGCCAGGCATCGCCCAGCCGCGCCGCGTTGGGCGTGCAGTGGTCGCGGCATGCGTATGGCCAGCACGCGGTGGCGGCGCGGCTGTTGTCCGACCAGGCTCACAACGGCGTGGCGCGGCAGTGGTTTCTAAGCCCCGACGTGCTGGCCCTGCTGCCGCTGGACCGGCCGCAGCCCGGGCATTGTTATGGCCTCGTGTGGTCGGTGCAGAGCGAACGTGCGCTGCAGTTGCTGGCCTTGGGTGAAGACGATTTCTGCAACGCGCTGAACGAGGCCACCGGCGGCGCCGCCGGCCATCTGGCGCTGGCCAGCGCGCGTGCGCAGTGGCCGCTGGCGCTGGCCGAGCCCGATGCGGTGCACGGCCCCGGCTGGGTGCTGGTGGGTGACGCGGCGCATGTGGTGCATCCGCTGGCCGGCCAGGGCCTGAACTTGGGCCTGGCCGACGTGGCCGCACTGGCGCAGGTGTTGGCCGCTCGCGAAAGCTGGCGCAGCCTGGGTGACACCCGTCTGTTGGCGCGTTATGCCCGCCAGCGCTGGGCGCCCACGCAAGCCATGGCGCGGGTCACCGACGGCCTGCTGCAGCTGTTTGCCGCACCCGGCCCGCTGGCCCATGCGCTGCGCAACCGCGGGCTGGCCTGGGTGGACAAGGCCGGTCCTTTGAAACGTTTTTTGATACAGCGCGCGATGGGCTTTTGATACCCGGCGCTGCACCCTGACTGGAGCCCTGTATGCCATTCCGACCTGCATTGAAGGTGTCTGCCCCCGCCACGCGCGCCACCGCGCTGGCTGTCGGCCTTTTGCTGGCCTGCGCCGGGGCCTTTGCGCAAGACGCCGCGATACGCAAGGCGATAGCCGAGCGCCTGCCCAAACTGCCGCCCATCGACGAAGTGACGAAGTCGCCCGTGCCGGGGCTGTGGGAGGTCCGCTACGGCGGCACCGAAATCTTGTACAGCGACGACAAGGGCGACTACATCATCGCCAACGGTGCGTTGATCGATACCAAAACGCGCACCGACCTGACCGAGGCGCGCATTGAAAAGTTATTGACCATCAGCTTCGACAAGCTGCCGCTGAAAGACGCCATCGTCATCAAGCAGGGCAATGGCAGCCGCAAGATGGCCGTTTTTGGCGACCCGAACTGCGGTTATTGCAAGCGCTTCGAGCGCGACTTGGCGGGCATCAAGGACGTCACGATCTACACCTTCCTGATTCCCATCCTGGGGCCCGACTCCAGCACCAAGTCGCGTGACCTGTGGTGTGCCAAAGACGCCGCCAAAAGCTGGCGCGCCTGGATGATCGACGGCGCCGTGCCGGCCAAAACCAACGGCAATTGCGACAGTGCGGCGATCGACCGCAACCTGGCTTTTGCCCGCACGCACCGTATCAACGGCACACCGGCCGTGATCTTTGAAGATGGCACGCGCAAACCCGGCGCGCTGCCGCTGGCCACGGTGGAGTCGCTGCTGCTGGCGGCGACCAAAAAATAGCTGCGCTTGGACGCGGCATCTTGTGGCTGGCGCGGACTCGGTCAGCGCTGGCTGCGCTGGTGGTCGTCGTCACCGCCGCGCACCTGTGGCTGGCCGATGTGGCGGGCCGTGATCGTTTCGGGCTGGGTGCCGGCAGCCAGGCCGTACCGCCGCGCATGCGTGTGGCTTTTGTACGTGAATTGAAGGTGGCAGCGCCCCGCGCGCTGCCTGCAGCAACCGCCGGGGTGGCAGCAGCGGCCTTGGCGCCGCAGCAAGCGTCGCTGCGCCCGCCCCCCGTGGCGCCGGTTGCGGCTTCGCAGCCGGTGATCGCTGCCGCCCCTGCAGAACCTGCATCCACCGCGCCTTTGCTGACCGAAAGCCCGGCTGCCGCGGCGCCGCTGCAGGTGGTGGCTGCATCCCAGCCCGGCGGGGAAGCGGATGCTGCGGTGGCAGTTGCGGTTCAACCCGCAGCTTCGCAGCCCCAGGCTGCGTCCAGCGCTGAAGTCGTCAGTGCCGAAGTGGCTGGCGTCGCGACAACCGCTTTTGCCTGGCCCCCGTCCACCCGCTTGAGCTACACCTTGAGCGGCAATTACCGTGGCCCGGTGGAAGGGCTGGCGCAAGTGGAATGGCTGCTGGAAGGCGGGCGTTACCAGGTGCACATGGACTTGAGCATCGGCCCCGCTTTTGCACCGCTGGCCAGCCGCCGCGTCAGCAGTGAAGGGCAGGTCACGCCGCAGGGCCTGTCGCCACGACGTTACGACGAAACGACGACCGCCCTCTTCAGGCAACCGCAAAAGCTGACCGTGTGGCTGGACGCCGAGCAGGTGCGCCTGGCCAACGGCCGCGTGGAAGCGCGGCCACCGGGGGTGCAGGACAGCGCCAGCCAGTTTGTGCACCTGACCTGGCTGTTCACCACCCAGCCCACGCTGCTGCGCGCGGGCCAGAGCGTGACGCTGCCGCTGGCCTTGCCGCGCCAGTTGCAGAACTGGGTTTACGACGTGCTGGGTGCAGAGACGCTCACCACCCCCGCCGGCGACCTTGAAACCTTCCACGTCAAGCCGCGCCGCCCGCAGCGCCAGGACCTGACGGCCGAAATCTGGGTCGCGCCCAGCCTGCAGTACCTGCCGGTGCGCATCGTCATACGGCAGGATGAATCCACCTACCTCGATTTGCTGATTGCCCGGCTGCCGCAGCAGGCCGAAACCCGGCGCTGAACAAGGGTGAAGGCGCTGGCGCCTAAACGGTGTGCCGGGGTTAAAGCTTGCTCAAGAAGCGCTCGGTAAAGGCGCGGCCGGCGGCGGGCCCGCGCAAGGCCGCAATCATGTTTGCGGCACGTTGCAGCAAGGGCCGCAACTCGGTTTCGTTGCGCGCCCGTTCCATGCTGATCGCGGTGCTTTCAGCGGGTGGCCCCAGGGTGTCGTTCAACGCCCGCACGGCTTCTTTGCGCAAGGTGGCAAAGGCAGCACCGTCCAGTGCTCTGTGGGCTGTTGAGGGTAAGGAATCAGCGCCAGCAACCAGGGTTGATGTTGCGGGCGATGTCGCGGCTGCGGCAGCTGTTGCGGACACCTGTGCAGTCGTGGTTGCGCGTTGCTGCACTGCTTCAATGAGCCCAAAAGCCAACAATTCTTGCAAGGCAGCGGCGGGTTCGTAAGCCAGCAGGGCTTGCAGCGCACCGGCGTCGCGCTTGCCGTCCACCATGATCAACAAGTTGCGCAGACGCGGCTGCAGACGCAAGGCGCGGGTCTCGATTTCAGCCTGGCCGATGCGGCTTTTGCGGTAGGTGGTGGCCATGGTGATGCGTATTGTCAGCAGCCGAACAGCTGCTGTTGCACAGCACCGGTTCAATTCGTTACAGCTTAACCCATCGCTCGCCGAGCTTGAACATTGCTGCGGCTGTCTGCTGCAGTTTATGCGCTGCAAATTGCAGCCAGCCGCTGCTTGATCAGGCGCTGGATTCAGCCGCTGGGTCAGCCCGTGGGTCAGCCTGTGAGTCAGCCCTTCAATCAGCCACTTATAGTGAGCCACAGCGGGCCCGAGAGCCCCGCTTTGCCCCACCACCGGAGCTTCAAAAAATGACCCAGACCGAACCCGCTGCAGCTTTGCACGCGCCCACTGCTGCCGACCCTTTGGTGCTGACCGAATTGCGGGGCCCAGGCACGCGGCGCACGGCGTGGATCACGCTGAACCGGCCCAAGCAGCTGAATGCATTGAACGACGCGCTGATGGACCAGCTGGGTGCGGCCTTGCTCGCCTTTGACGCCGACCCGGCGGTGGGCTGCATCGTCATCACCGGCAATGAAAAGGCCTTTGCCGCCGGTGCCGACATCGCGGCCATGGCCACCAAAACCTTCATGCAGGTTTATCAGCAGCAGTTCATCACACGCAACTGGGAAACCATCCGCCAGGTGCAAAAACCGGTGATCGCGGCGGTGGCCGGGTTTGCGCTGGGAGGCGGCTGTGAACTGGCGATGATGTG
Organism: Betaproteobacteria bacterium; assembly: GCA_043760045.1. Lineage (GTDB taxonomy): Bacteria > Pseudomonadota > Gammaproteobacteria > Burkholderiales > Burkholderiaceae_C > Rubrivivax. Next base: position 1,915 of record JAYUPP010000316.1, on the reverse strand, counting down.
CGACTTCATCATCGCCGCCGACACCGCCCGCTTCGGCCAGCCCGAGATCAAAATAGGCATCATTCCCGGCGCCGGTGGCACGCAGCGCCTGCCGCGTGCGGTGGGCAAGAGCAAAGCGATGGACCTGGCGCTGACAGCCCGCATGATGGACGCGGCAGAAGCCGAACGCGCCGGCCTCGTCAGCCGCGTGGTGGCTGCCGACAAACTGCTGGACGAGACGCTGGATGCCGCCACCGCCATCTGCGCTTTAAGCGGCCCCAGCGTGGCCATGGCCAAGGCCGCCGTCAACCGCGCCTTTGAGAGCAGCCTGAGCGAAGGCCTCAGCTATGAACGCCACCTTTTTCATTCGCTGTTTGGCAGCGCCGACCAGGTGGAAGGCATGGACGCGTTTTTGAACAAACGCAAGCCGGCATTCAAGCAGGGCTGAAGGTGGCGCGGTGGTGGTGGCCTTGAAGTCCACCGGGTGCCGGTGATCACATCCCCGGCTGTCAAGGCACCAGCCCGCGCGCTGTCAAGGCACCAGCCCGCGCGCTGTCAAGTCACCAGCCCGCGCACGCTTTTTTCGTCCATCTGCGCCCAGCGACGCACTGTGCCCGCACAGCGGTGGCACCGGCTGTGCCGCCTTCAGGCTTCGCGCCGCAGCGCCGGAAACAGGATCACGTCGCGGATGCTCGGGCTGTCGGTGATCAGCATCATCAAACGGTCGATGCCGATGCCGCAGCCACCGGCCGGTGGCATGCCGATTTCCAGCGCCCGTATGAAGTCGGCGTCGTAGAACATCGCTTCTTCGTCGCCGGCTTCCTTGTTGGCTGCCTGGGCTTGAAACCGTGCCGCCTGGTCTTCGGCGTCGTTCAATTCAGAAAAGCCATTGGCCATCTCGCGGCCGGTGATGAAGAGCTCGAAGCGTTCGGTGATGGCCGGGTTGTGGTCGGCGGCACGCGCCAGCGGGCTGACTTCAACGGGGTAGTCGATGATGAACGTGGGCTGCCACAGCTGGCCTTCCACCTCGGCTTCGAAAAGGCCGAATTGCAGCTGTGCCAGCACCCAATGTGCAGGCACGGGTGTGGACGTGGACGCGCCTTTTTCCTGCAACCGCGCGCGCAGAAATGCCGCGTCGTCGGCCTGTGCGGGTGTCAAGCCCGCATGCACCCGCAGTGAGTCGCGCACCGACAAACGTGTGAACGGCTGGTCCAGGTGCACCGCCTGCCCGGCGTAGCTGAGCGCAGCGCTGCCGGTGGCCGCACGGGCGGCGTGGCGCAACACGTTTTCAGTGAAGTCCATCAGCTCGTGGTGGGTCCAGTAAGCCGCGTAAAACTCCATCATCGTGAATTCGGGGTTGTGGCGAACGCTGATGCCTTCGTTGCGGAAGTTGCGGTTGATCTCGAACACACGCTCAAAACCGCCCACCAGCAGCCGCTTCAGGTAAAGCTCGGGCGCGATGCGCAAGAACATCTGCTGGTCCAGCGCGTTGTGGTGGGTGACAAAGGGCTTGGCGTTGGCGCCACCCGGTATGGGGTGCAGCATCGGCGTTTCAACTTCCAGGAAACCGTGTTCCACCATGAAGCTGCGGATCGACGACACCGCTTTGCTGCGCACCACAAAGCGCGCGCGCGCAGCGTCGTCGGTCATCAGATCGACGTAGCGCTGGCGGTACTTCTGCTCCTGGTCGGTCATGCCGTGGAACTTGTCGGGCAGCGGGCGCAGGCTCTTGGTCAGCAGGCGCAGCGTCGATACGCGCACCGACAGCTCGCCGGTCTTGGTGCGAAAGAGCGCGCCTTCGGCGCCCACGATGTCGCCCAGGTCGCCATGCTTGAAAGCCTCGTAGCCGGCCTCGCCGAGGGCATCTTTGGTGACAAACAACTGCAGCCGGCCCGAAGCATCCTGCAAGCTGCCGAAACTGGCCTTGCCCATCACC
>JAYUPP010000315.1:0-3216 GCA_043760045.1 Betaproteobacteria bacterium | reverse complement strand
CGGCACCAAACAGTTCACGCGCCATGCCGGCACGCGCCACGAAGTTGCCCATCAGCACAAACAGCGGAATGACCGACAGCACATATTGAAAGCCGGTTTCAAACACCACCTGGCTGGTGCTGGCAAACACCGCCGTCCAGCCGCGCATCAAGCCCAGGCCCACGATGCCGGCGATGGCCATGGCCACGGCCAAGGGCACGCGCAGAAAGGCCAGCGCAAATACGGCCAGGAAACCGAGCGCAGCGTCTGTCATACGGCACCGCCGCTGGGCGCAGCAGGGCCACCGGTTGTGCCACCCACAGGTGCACCGGCAGCCTGCGGCCACACCACGAAAGCCACGTGCACCAGCGCGGTCAGCGCCAGCAGCGCCGCCATCACCCAAGCCACCGGCGCCATCGGCCACTGCAGGTGCACGGTGACCTCGCTGTATTCGGCAAATCGTTCAGCTCGCGTCGTCAGCAGCCAGGCCAGCAAGCCAAACAGGCCAGCGCAGATGGTGTGCACCAGGCGTTGCTGCAGCGATTTCAGGCGCTCAGGAACCAGCTTGTCCAGCGAATCAAACACCACATGTTCACCGCGCCTTGACACCAGCGGCAGCGCGCCGAAGATCACCATCACCATCAGCATTTCAGTCAGTTCCAGGCCACCGGGCACCGAGTGGTTAAAAAACTTGCGCCCGGTCACGTCCACCAGCGTCAGCCACATGATGGCAAACAGCGCCGCTGCGGCCAGCAAGCCGCAGCAGCCGTGAAGCACCCGCTGCAGGGTGGTCAGCACACGTCGGCCGTTGTGATTGCGAATGCGATTGCGAATGCCACTGCCACTGCGCCCATGCCGCCGTGCTGCTTATTTGGCCTTCGCAATTTCGGCACGAAACGCCGCCAGCACGCCCTTGGGGTCCTTCAGGCCCCGCACCTGCGCCTGTGCCGCCCAGCGTGTTTCCAGATAGTCCTGCTTGTCGGCCACGGCCTTGATGAAGGTCTTGTCGGCCTGCACACGCGCCACGCCCTGCGCCTTTTGCGCACCGTCGCGCGAAGCCGCGTCCACGCGGTCCCAACCCTCGCCGAACATGCGTGCCGTGCGTTCGCCCGACAGCTTGTCGATCACCGCTTTGTCGGCCGCTGACAAGGCGTTGTACTTGGCCGGGTTCATCATGAACACGAAGCTGGTGTTGTACAGGCCACCCGGAAAGGTGGTGGCGTGTTTGATCATTGACAGCTTGAAGGCCTGCACCGATTCATCAGGGAAAAAAGTGCCGTCCATGACGCCGGTGGACAGCAGTTCGAACGATTCCGGCGCCGGTTTCAGCGTCGTGTTCCAGCCCATGGCTTTCGACAGTTCGTTGATGTTGCCGCCCCCGATGCGGAACTTCAGCGTGGCCGCGTCAGCTGCACTTGTCACCGGTTTTTTGCTGTTGAAAATGACACCCGGGCCGTGCGTGAACACCGCCAGCACCTTCACGCCGCGGTGTTCGCCCAGGGGCGCAAAGTGTTTGTCGTAGATGCGCTGGTAGGCCACCGAGGTGACTGTGGAACTGTTGCCCAGGAATGGAAACTCAGCCACCTGGGTGTTGATGAAACGGCCCGGGGTGTAGCCGTCCACGGTGTAGGAAATGTCGGCCAGGCCGTCGCGCACGGCATCAAAAGTGCCCGGCGCTGCCACCACACCGCGCGGCAGGATGTTGCACTTCATGCGCCCCGCGCTTTCTTTCTCCACTTCGTCGCACCACTGTTTTTGGGATGTGCTCAGGGTGTGTGAAGGCGGCAGCCAGCTTGACACCGTGAACACGGTTTGGGCCTGCACAGCGGTGCTGGAAAGCAGCAGCCCGAACAGGCCGCAAACTAGGGTGGAAGGTGACTTCATCATCAATCTCCTGGGTGGCTTGAAGGGTGAACGGCGGCCGGACAAAAAACGGCCGCCTGGGTAGGCGGCTGACGGGACAAAGCCGGCGCGCAACTGAGCTTTGTCAAGTGTAAAGCGCGAACTTCACTGCGCCATCAGAGCAAACGCCCAGGGTTCATGATGCCCAGCGGGTCCAGCGCCGCCTTGATGCTGCGCATCAGTTGCAGCGCCACCGGCGATTTGCGCAAGGCCAGTTCGTCACGCTTGAGTGCGCCGATGCCGTGTTCGGCTGAAAACGAACCGCGAAACCGGGCCACGGCGTCAAACACCAGGGTGTTCACCGCATGTTCTTGTTCGGCCAAAAAGCGTGCACCATCTTCGCCGGCCGGCGCCTGCACGTTGTAGTGCAGGTTGCCGTCACCCAGGTGGCCGAAATTGCAGATGCGCACGCCCGGGTAGTGGCGCTGCAGTTCAGCGTCGGTGGCCTGTACGAAGTCGGCAATGGCCGACACCGGCACCGAAATGTCGTGTTTGATATTCAGTCCCTCTGCCGCCTGGGCCAGCGGTATCGATTCACGTAAGCGCCACAGCGCCTGGCTTTGCGCCAGGCTTTCGGCCACGGCGGCGTCGGTAATGGTGCCGGCTTGCAGCGCCGCTTCCAGCAGCGATTCAAAACGCGTGCGGGCCTGCTGCAGGCCTTCGGTGTCGCTGTGTTCCAGCAGCACGGTCCAGGGCGCGCGCGGCAACGGGCGGGGCAGGGCGGGAAAGTGCCGGGCCACCAGGTCCAGTGCCAGCGTGCCCATGGCTTCAAAGCCCGTCAACCCCGCGCCCAGCCGCGTTTGCGCCAGCCGCAGCAGGGCCACTGCCTGGTGCAGCGTGTCGCAGGTGGCCAGCGCCGTGGCGGTGGCTGCGGGCAGCGGCGCCAGCTTCAACGTGGCGGCCGTGATAACGCCCAAAGTGCCTTCACTGCCGATGAACAGGTGGCGCAGGTCGTAGCCGGTGTTGTCTTTGCGCAGGCCCGTGAGGCCGTCCCAAATGTCGCCTTGCGCGGTCACCACCTCCAGGCCCAGGCACAGTTCACGCGTGTTGCCCCAGCGCAGCACCTGCGTGCCGCCGGCGTTGGTGGCCAGGTTGCCGCCGATGGTGCAGCTGCCCTGTGCGGCCAGCGCCAGCGGCAGCAGCAGGCCACGCGCTTGTGTCGCCTGTTGCAGCGTTTGCAACACGCAGCCGGCTTCGGCGGTGACGGTGAGGTTGGCATCGTCGATATTGCGCACACGGTTCAGGCGCTGCAGGCTCAGCAGCACCTGCGTGCCGCTGCTGTCGGGCACACCGCCGCCCACCAGGCCGGTGTTGCCGCCCTGCGGCACCACCGCC
>JAYUPP010000314.1:0-26334 GCA_043760045.1 Betaproteobacteria bacterium | reverse complement strand
TGGTCAAGGGCGAACTGGTGCGCCCGCAAGATATTCAGCACACCGCGCTGATGACCATTGAAGGTGAACTTGATGACATTTCCGGTGCTGGCTGCGGTGTCGCTGATGGCCAGCCGGGGCGAAAAAACGCCGTTGACGATGACCATGATGGGCGGCCCCATCGACGCCCGCAAAAGCCCCACCGCGGTCAACAACCTGGCCACCAACAAAAGCCACAACTGGTTTGAGAGCAACGTCATCTTCCGCGTACCGCAAAACTTTCCAGGCGCCGGCCGGCGTGTTTATCCGGGTTTCCTGCAGCACACCGGTTTTGTGGCCATGAACCCCGACCGCCACATGAGCAGTCACTATGACTACTTCCTGGACCTGATACGCGGCGACGACAGCAACGCCGACAGCCACCGCCAGTTCTACGACGAATACAACGCCGTGCTCGACATGCCGGCTGAGTACTACCTGGACACCATCAAGACCGTGTTCCAGGACTTTGCACTCGTCAACGGCAACTGGGTGGTCAAGGGCGAACTGGTGCGCCCGCAAGATATTCAGCACACCGCGCTGATGACCATTGAAGGTGAACTTGATGACATTTCCGGTGCTGGCCAGACACGCGCCGCGCACGGCCTGTGCTCGGGCATCCCGAGTGACCGCGCTTTCCATTTCGACGCGGTTGGCGCGGGCCACTACGGCATCTTTTCGGGCCGCCGCTGGCGCGACGCGGTTTACCCGCAAGTGCGTGGTTTCATCCAGCGCTTCGACACCGCTTCAGGCCGGGATGCACCTGCTGTGGCCGTACCGCCAAGCCGACAAAAAGCAGCCAAGCCTGCGGGCGGGGCGACCATCAAGCGCGCTGCCATGCCGGCCTCGAAGCCCACTTTGGTGATCGTCTCCAAAGCGCCGCAGGCCGCGCAACCCGCGACTGCCAACGGCAGAGGCAAAAACAAGGGCAAGGTGGCCGTGCGCCAGGCCCGCTGACGAGGCCGCAGCCGATAATCAGGCGGTGCCAACCGCCACCCGCCCCCAAGAGCCACACCGCCCAGCGCCCTCGAGCCAAGCCATTCGGATCGACATCCTGGCGCAGCGCCTGAACGATGCCCTGCCACAGACGCAGTGCACACGCTGCGGTTACCCCGACTGCCGGGCCTACGCACAGGCGATGGCCGACGGCAGTGCAGCCATCAACCGCTGCCCACCCGGTGGCGCAGAGGGCATCCAACGACTGGCAGCATTGACAGGCCACGCGGCGCTGCCGCTGGACACCGAGCGTGGCGTCGAAGGGCCGCGCCTGCTGGCCGTGATCGACGAAGCCTGGTGCATAGGCTGCACCCTGTGCATCAAAGCCTGCCCGGTGGACTGCATCGTCGGCGCGTCCAAAGTCATGCACACCGTGATCGACGCGCTGTGCACCGGCTGTGAACTGTGTGTACCGGTGTGCCCCGTGGACTGCATCAGTCTGCTGCCCGTCACCGGCACGCGCACCGGTTGGCAGGCCTGGAGCGCGATGCAGGCTGGCGAAGCGCGGCAGCGTTATGACGGTCGCACGCAGCGCTTGGCGCGCGACGGCGCAGAAAATGACATGCGGCTGGCCAACAAGGCACAAGACAAACTGGCCGGCCTGGAAGCCCGCAGCAGCCTCACAGACCCGGCCGTGAGGGCTGCAAAACGCGCGGTCATCGAGGCCGCGCTGGCGCGCTCGCGCGCGCAGCGCCAGGCTGTGCCGGCCGTGCCAGTGGCATTGGCACCCGCCCCTGCACCCGCCTCTGCACCCGCCCCTGCACCGGCCCTTGCTCCTGCACCCGCCGATGACGCCTGAACAAGTCGAACGGTTTTTTTCAGTGTTGCAACGCGCCAACCCGCAGCCGCAAACCGAGCTGGCTTACACCAGCGTGTTCGAGCTGCTGGCTGCCGTGTTGCTGTCAGCGCAGGCCACCGATGTCAGCGTCAACAAAGCCACGCGCACGCTCTTTGCCATTGCGCCCACGCCGCAGTTGATGCTGGCCCTGGGTGAAGCTGAAGTGGCGCGGCACATCCAGACCATCGGCCTGTACCGCAACAAAGCCAAACACCTGGTGCAAACCTGCGCACTTCTTCTTGAACGCCATGGCGGCGCCGTGCCGCGCACGCGCGAAGCGCTGCAGGCGCTGCCCGGCGTGGGCCGCAAGACCGCCAACGTGGTGCTGAACGTGGCCTTCGGCGAAGCGACGATGGCGGTGGACACGCATGTTTTTCGGGTCAGCAACCGCACCGGCCTGGCCCCGGGGCCGACACCCGAGGCGGTTGAACAGGGCTTGTTGCGAAGGGTGTCGCCGGCTTTTTTGGTGCATGCGCACCACTGGCTGATCCTGCACGGCCGCTATGTGTGCCTGGCGCGATCACCGCGCTGCGAGGCTTGCGCCGTGCGAGATTGTTGCGACTGGCGCGCTTCTACAATCAGCAGCTTGCGCTGACTTTCTTGATGCCGGACAGCGCCCCGGATCATGGAAAACTTGCACAGCATAAGGAAACGCATGGCCAAGCTCGACGATCTTGCGGAACGTGTGGACCGTCTGGTGGTACGTCATCAGGAGCTGAAGCGCACCACCGCGCTGATTGCCGAACAGCTGGTGGCCGTGACCTCGGAACGCGACAGCCTGCGATCGCGTTTGTCGGCGGCGCGCCTGCGGGTTGATGCACTGCTCGAGCGGCTGCCCAGCGAACCCCAAAACGACACAGCGCCTGCCGGCGTTGTACGCAGCAAATCGCCGCTGCCCGCCGACGAAGGCCGTGTGCCAGGTGGCCACCCATGAAACAGGTTGAGGTGCAGATCCTCGGCCAGGTTTACATGCTCGGCTGCCCGGAAGGCGGTGAAAACCTGCTGCAAGATGCAGTAGCGGCAGTCGACCGCGAAATGACCGTCATTCGCGAAGCCGGCAAAGTCAAAGCACGTGAACGCATCGCCGTGCTGGCAGCGTTGAATCTGGCTTATCAGCTGGCCGAAGGCAGCGCCTCAATTGCGCGCCCGACCCTCGCTGCGACCAGCGGCCTCGGTGCTGCCGCCATGCCGCACCACGGTGATGATCCGGACATTGATACGCTCTTGCGGCGCATCAACACAGCGCTGGCTGATGACGGCCAATTGCTGTGAACAAGGGCGCACAGACAGGCCCACCACAGCGCCTTGTTGCAGGCCTAGAATGGCTTCGTCCGCAGTGTGCAGCGTGCCCTATATGTCCTTGAGCCGATGGTCTATGACCAAGGGCTTGGAACATCGCCTTGCTGGTGTGAGCGTCTCGCGTCAGATGAACCCGAAGCTTGGCTGACCTCGCCCACCTGAACTTCCCCTTGGTTCAGGCAAACGGGTCGCTGTATACGGCGGACACCTCCTTCCCCCACATCCGTTCATGCCTTCACCTGAAGCGCCAGCCGCGCCGTGCAGCCCCGGCTACTGGCTGATGAAAAGCGAGCCCGCAGAGGCTTCGATCGACGACCTGGCCCGCGCGCCGCATCAAACCCTGCCCTGGACCGGCGTGCGCAACTACCAGGCACGCAATTTCATGCGTGACCGCATGCAGCCCGGGGACGGTGTGCTGTTCTATCACTCCAGTTGTGCGCAACCCGGCATCGCGGGCCTGGCGCGCGTGGTGGGCGGCGCCAGCCCCGACACCACGCAGTGGGATGCGGCCAGCCCCTACTTCGACGCCAAAAGCCAGCCGGGCGCGCCGCGCTGGCTGCAAATCGACGTCCAGCTCGAAAGCAAAACCCGTCTGCTCAGCCTGGCCGAAATGCGCGACCACCCGGCCCTGCAAACGCTGCAGGTGCTGCGGCGCGGCAATCGCTTGTCCATCACACCCGTCACGGCCGAAGAATGGGCCGCTGTGCAAAGGTTGCTGCGTTGATGCCATTGACGCTGGAACCCCTGCTCATTTTTGAGCTGCTGGCGCTCGGCGTGGCGGCCGGTTTCATGGCCGGATTGCTGGGCATCGGCGGCGGCATGCTGATGGTGCCGGTGCTGACCTGGATGCTGGTTCAGCGCGGTGTCGAAACTGGTCTGGCCGTGAAGATGGCCATCGCCACTGCGATGGCGACGATCGTCTTCACGGCCCTGTCCAGCGTGCGTGCGCATCACCGTCTGGGCAGCGTGCGCTGGGACATCGTGCGCGCGATGGCGCCCGGCATCGTGCTGGGTGGCCTGGCCGCCGGGGCTGGCGCTTTTGCATTGCTCAAAGGGCGTGGCCTGGCGCTTTTGTTTGCCGCCTTCCTTGGCTACATGGCACTGCAGATGCTGCTGGACCGCAAACCCCGGCCCGGGCGCCAGTTGCCCGGCCCGGGCGGTCGGTTTGCAGCCGGTGCCGGCATCGGCTTTGTGTCGGCCCTGCTGGGCGCAGGCGGCGCCTTTTTGTCGGTGCCTTTCATGACCTGGTGCAACGTGCAGCCGCGCCAGGCGGTGGGCACCGGGGCCGCGCTGGGTTTGCCCATTGCCGCTGGCAGCACCCTCGGTTACCTGGTCAGCGGCTGGGGCCTGCCGGCGGCCTTGCCAGGGGCATTCGGCTATCTGTACCTGCCGGCCTTGGGGGTCGTGGCTGTGGCCAGTGTCAGCCTGGCACCGCTGGGCGCGCGCACCGCGCACCGCATCAACGTGTTGGCGCTGAAACGGCTGTTTGCGGTGATGCTGCTGATCCTGGCCGCCAGCATGCTGCTGCAGGCCTTCAAACCCTGACTCAGGCAGGCGTGGGGACTTCGGCCCTCGCAACAGCCCGGGGCCCGAGCTTCAGCCCAACGGTTCGCCTGGGGTGGACGGCGCCGAGGCAAAGCGGATGGCCGCCAAAGTGACCAGGTTGCCGCCGCGCCGCTGCGCCTCCAACAGCGCCGCCTCGCAAGCGGCCATCAATGCGGATTGATCGTTGGCGGTGTGCGGGAAACTGGCCACGCCTATGGCCACCGTGAAGCCGAGTTCGAGCCCCGCGTGCACCACGATCTGCGCTGCACATTTGCGTCGCAGCCCCTCCATGCGCGCATGCGCCGTGGCCAGGCCCACGCCAGAGAGCAGCACCGCGAAACGGCGGTCGTCGTAGCGGCACGACGCATCCATCGCCCGCGTGCCCCCGCGCAACAACAGGCCCATCGACTGCAGCACGCGCTGCTGGCCCTCGGCACCCTGGGACTTCACCTGCGGCGAAGGCGGGTCGAGTTCTATGAAGACGACCGCAAATTCGCGGTGCTCGCGGTGGCAAAGGTCCAGCTCGCGCCGCAGTTGATCGTCGAAGTGCGCCCGCTGGTAGAGCCCGGACGTGGGGTCGCGCAGTGCCTGGTCGGCAATCTCGCGCCGCAGCGCGTCGTTGGCCTTTTGCTGCTGCTCAATCTGCTGCAGCGCCAGTTGCAGCTGGGCCTGCCGCTTGTTTTCAGGTGTCTCGTCGCGCCACACGCTGACCAGCAGGCCGTTTTTTTGGCCGCCCTCTGCGGGCACCACGACACGCAGCACCGAATATTCACAGCGGCGACCGCGCCACTCAAACGTGTGGTCGCTGCGCAGCGGGCTGCGTTGCGACTGCGCGGTTTGTTCGGCAGCGCGAAAACTGCTGACCAGCCCGCTGTCAAAAACATCGGTATCCACGCCGCCCACCAGATCTTTCGGTGCGGCGTGCAGGAATTCCGCCATCGGCACGTTGACATGCACCCAGCGCCCGGTTTCGAGTTCCTTGACCATCAGCAGATCACCAGTTTGCTGCAAAGTCGTGGCAAACACCTGGCCCAACGCCTGGTGCAGACGGTCAACGGCCCCAACAGTTGAGGCGGCGGAAATCAACATGAGGGTTGCGAATCGCGCTTGAAAGAGGTACGCCGGTCAGACAGGCAAATGACTGGCAGTGGGTGGACCCATTGTTGACGGGCGTCGGTGACCAAGCCTTGGGGTGTGGCCGGTCTGACGGGACAACCGCAAACAGCGGCTTGGAGGACCTGCATTTTTGACAACGCAGCCATCATGTTCTTGCTCGGCTGCTCAATCAAGCTTTTCGGCACTTTGTCCCCTGGCTTGATACCCCCTGACCCCCGATCGCAGGTGGGGTAGCAAGTCTCAACTGCGGTACAAAATTTGCTTAAAATCTTCGCACATCCTGCTTCTTGACGTGTTTTTGCAGCAGCTGATGCCTTGATTTCAGTATTTCTGGACAGGCGGGCTTTGCGGGCTATAATTTATGGCTTTGCTGGAAACCCAGCGTGTTGATCGGTCAGCCGATGCCGGCTCCGCTCTATAAACACTGCGGCCTCAGACACCGCGCGCAATTTTTTTCAGGATTCCTGAGTACATGACCACCATTCGAGTTAAAGAAAACGAGCCCTTTGACGTTGCGCTGCGTCGCTTCAAGCGCACGATTGAAAAGATTGGTCTGCTGACCGAGCTTCGTGCCCGCGAGTTTTACGAAAAGCCCACCGCCGAACGCAAGCGCAAGAAGGCGGCTGCGGTGAAGCGCCACTTCAAGCGCGTGCGCAGCATGCAACTGCCCAAGAAGTTGTACTGACCGGGCCGGCGCTGGCCGTAGCGCTGAGCGCACAATTCAACAAGCCCGCGCGGGACACCGCAGCGGGCTTTTGTTTTTTGGTTTTCTGAAGGAACACACCCCATGGCCAGCCTGCTGAAAGACCGCGTCACCGAAGACATGAAAACCGCGATGCGGGCCAAGGACGCACCCCGCCTGTCCACCATCCGCATGCTCTTGGCGGCTTGCAAGCAGCGCGAGGTGGACGAACGCATCGAGCTTTCAGACGCCGACGTCGTCGCGCTGGTGGACAAACTGATCAAGCAGCGCAAAGACTCCATCGCCGCGTTTTCACAAGCCGGCCGCACCGACCTGGTGGACAAGGAAACAGCTGAACTGCAAGTGCTGCAGGCTTACCTGCCGCAGCGCCTTTCGGCCGCAGAAGTGGCAGCCCATGTGGCCGCGCTGGCTGCCGAGCTGGGCGCCAGCGGCCCCGGCGACATGGGCCGCGTGATGGCGGCCGCGAAAGCGCAACTGGCTGGCAAAGCCGACATGGCCCTGCTCGCCGGCGCTGTCAAAGCCGCCTTGTCAAAGTAAGCGCCAGAACACCGCCATGAACAGCCCTTCACTGCCGCTGCGCGCTCTGGCAGGCGACGTCAGCGTGGCACCGCAGCTGACACCTGAAGCCATGGCCGAGGCCGCACGCGCCGGCTTCAAGAGCGTGGTCAACAACCGGCCCGACTTCGAACACGGCCCCAATCAACCCAGCAACGCGCAGCTGCAAGCGGCGGCCACAGCGGCCGGACTGCAGTACCGATACTTGCCGGTAGACGGTGGCTACCAGTCGCCTGAAGAAGTTGCCGCCTTTGCACAATTGCTGCAAGAGTTGCCGCGACCCCTGCTGGTGTTTTGCCGCTCCGGCGCGCGGTCCACACGCTTGTACATGGCCGCCACCCGGCCCTAGCAATTTGGGCGTCGTCGGCGGATGCAGTGGGCATGTGACGCCCACCTATACTGATAAATCGAGGCCTCAGGCCCATGCCCGGAGACAACATGAACGCCTTGATACGCCTGGCCAAAGGCATCGACGACATCAACGACCGCTTTGGCACCGTGGCCATGTGGGCGGTGTTTGTGTCCTGCCTGATCAGCGCGGCCAACGCGGTGGTGCGCTATCTGGCCAACTACAGTTCAAACGCCTACCTGGAAATTCAGTGGTACCTGTTCGCCGCGTGCGTGATGCTGGGCGCGTCGCAAGTGCTGCGTGTCAACGAACACGTGCGGGTGGACGTGTTTTACGGCCGCTTCTCGGGCCGTGGCCAAGCGCTGATTGACTTGGCGGGGTTGCTGCTGTTTTTGCTGCCTTCAATGGTGGTGATGATGTACTTCGCCTGGCCGCTGTTTCTGAAGATGTACGGCAGCGGCGAGATGTCCAGCAATGCCGGTGGGTTGATTCGCTGGCCGGCCATGTTGATGCTGCCGCTGGGCTTTTTCATGCTGTTCCTGCAAGGTATTTCAGAAATCATCAAGCGAGTGGCCTGGCTCAACCACCAATACGAAGGCGACTTCCACTACGAGAGGCCGCTGCAATGACGATGGACACCTTTGCCCCGCTGATGTTTGCGGGCCTCATCGTCACGCTGCTGATCGGCTTTCCCGCTGCGTTTTCGTTGATGGCGCTGGGGCTGGGCTGCGGCTTCTTCGCCGTCTGGATGGGCTGGTTCCCGGCCACTTTCATGTCGGCGTTGCCGCTGAATGTGTTTGGCATCCTGTCCAACGAATTGCTGTTGGCGATTCCGTTTTTCACGCTCATGGGCACCATTCTTGAAAAGTGCGGTCTTGCCGAAGACATGCTCGACTCGATGGGCCAGCTGTTCGGCCCGCTGCGCGGCGGCCTGGGTTACTCGGTCATCATCGTCGGCTTCATCCTGGGCGCCATCACGGGCACAGTGGCCGGCCAGGTGATCGCCATGGCCATGATCTCGATGCCGGTGATGATGCGCTGGGGCTACAACATGCGCTACACCACTGGCGTGTTAGCTGCGTCGGGCACCATCACGCAGCTGGTGCCACCGTCGCTGGTGCTCATCGTGTTGGCCGATCAGCTGGGCAAGCCGGTGGGCGACATGTACAAAGGCGCCTGGGGCCCGTCGATCATTCAGGTGCTGCTGTTTGCGCTGTACACCTTCATGCTCTCGCGCATCAAGCCCAGCTACCTGCCAGGCGTGCCCAAGGAAGCGCGCACACTGAATGGCTGGGCGCTGTGGTCGAAGTGCCTGCGCGGCATCATTCCTTCAGCCGTGTTGATCTTCACCGTGTTGGGCAGCATGGGCGGTTTGCCAGGCATTAAAACCGCCATTGCCACGCCCACTGAAGCCGGTGCGATGGGCGCGGTGGGGGCGCTGATCCTTGCCGCCATGCACAAGCGCCTGACATGGGACCTGCTGAAGGGCGCCATGGTAGGCACGATGCGCATCTCGGCGATGGTGATGTTCATCCTGCTGGGCTCGCGCGTGTTTTCGCTGGTGTTCCAGGGCGTGGATGGTGGCATCTGGATCGAGCACCTGCTGGCGGGCCTGCCCGGTGGCCAGCTGGGCTTTCTGATCGCCGTCAACATCTTCATTTTCTTCCTGGCGTTTTTTCTCGATTTTTTCGAGATCGCCTTCATCATCATCCCGTTCCTGGCCCCGGTGGCTGACAAGCTGGGCATCGACCTGATCTGGTTCGGCGTGATGATCTGCGTGAACATGCAAACCAGTTTCATGCACCCGCCTTTTGGCTTTGCGCTGTTTTACTTGCGTGGCATTGCCGACACGCTGTTCAAAAACGGCGCGCTGCCGCGCAAGGTGGAATCGCGCGACATTTACATGGGTGCCATTCCCTTCATCGTCATCCAGCTTATCCTGGTGGCCATCGTCATCTTTGTGCCGCAAACGGTGACGGTATTTTTGGACAAGGCCAAAACGTTGGACATCGACAAGGCGGTCGAAAGCATCCAGAACATGGACAACACGCAAGTGCCGAAGGGCGACCCGATGCAAGGGCTGGGCGCTGCACCCAGCGGGGGCCCGGCTTCGGCTGCTGTGGCCGAAGACCCGGCCGACGCGATGCGCCGCGCGCTGGAACAGGACAAAGCCAGGAAGTAACTGGCGCGCAAAAGAGCCAGTCGCCAAAGCAGAAAGCCCCGCATGGCGGGGCTTTCTTTTTGTGTTGCCGCGCCCAGCGCCTGCACGGCGCTGAGCGTGTCGTCAATCAGAGCTTCTGGCTCTGCATGAAATCGTCAAAACTGGCTTCGGTGAAACGGAACCACAGGTTGGCGTCGCGGCGGAAGGCCGAATAGTCGTCGTAGATTTTTTTCCAGGCCGGGTTCTTGGCACTGAGTTCGCTGTACTCGGCCATGGCTTCTTTGAAAGCCGCTTCCATGACGTCTTTCGGGAAGCGGAACAGCTTCGTGCCGCCCGCCACCAGGCGTTTCAAAGCGGCCGGGTTGCGCGCGTCGTAGCGGGCCTGCATTTCCACGTGGGCATAAGTGGCAGCGGCTTCGACAATCGACTTGTACTCGGCCGACAGGCCGTTGTAGGCCTTGTCGTTGATGAAGAAGTCGAGCTGCGGGCCACCTTCCCAGAAACCCGGGTAAGCGTAAAACGGCGCCACTTTGTTGAAGCCCAGTTTCTCATCGTCGTAAGGGCCCACCCATTCGGCGGCGTCGATGGTGCCTTTTTCCAGCGCCGCATAGATCTCGCCGCCCGGAATGTTCTGCGGCACGGCGCCGATGCGGCCCATCACCACACCACCAAAACCACCGGTGCGGAACTTCTGGCCTTTCAGGTCGGCCAGGCTCTTGATTTCCTTGCGCCACCAGCCGCCCATCTGGGCGCCGGTGTTGCCGCCGGGAAAGTTGATCATGTTGTACTTGGCGTAGAACTCGCGCGTCAGCTTCAGGCCATTGCCTTCAAACATCCACGCCGTCATCTGGCGCGAATTCAGGCCGAAAGGAATGGCGCAACCGAGCGCAAATGTGGGGTCTTTGCCAAAGAAATAGTAAGGTGCGGTGTGCGCCGCTTCAACGGTGGCTGCTTGCACGGCGTCAACCACACCAAAGGCCGGCACGATTTCACCGGGCGCGGCCACGCTGATCTGGAACTTGCCGCCGGACATCTGGCCCACCAGCTTGGCAAACACTTCGGCAGCGCCAAAGATGGTGTCGAGCGACTTCGGAAAACTTGAAGCCAGGCGCCAGCGGATGTTGGCCTGCGCATGGACGATGGCCGGTGCCACACCTGCGGCGAACACGCCGGCCAGACCCGCACCATGAACGAAGGAACGACGTTCCATGAAACTCTCCTGTCAGATCAAAAGGTGGACAAAGCAAAAGCGGCCGGAATGGCCGCTGAGCAAAGAATTTTAGAAGTCAGCTCACCGCCTGCCACGGCGGGTTTACCCGCTTCGGCCCGCCACTGCCCGTGCTGCGTAGTTCAGCCGCCGGCCAGTTTCAAATGCGGCACCAGCACCGAACCTACTGTTTTGCTGCCCTGGGTGTAGGCATCAGCGCCGATGGCAGCGATGTCGCGGAACATGGTTTTCAGGTTGCTGGCTATCGTTACCTCGTGAACCGGGTAAACAATCTGCCCGTCTTCAACCCAAAAGCCTACCGCGCCACGTGAATAGTCGCCGGTGACGTAGTTCACGCCCTGCCCCATGAGCTCGGTAACAAAGAGGCCGCGGCCCAGTTTGCGCAGCATGGCGCTCAACGTATCTGCGGGTTGGGTCAACCGGCTCGTCATCACCAGATTCTGTGAACCACCCGCGTGGCCGGTGGTTTTGAGCCCGAGTTTTCGCGCTGAATAGCTGGACAGGAAATAACTCTGCAGCACACCGGCTTTGACGATTCTGCGCGCCCGTGTGCGCACGCCCTCATCGTCAAACACCGCACTGCCTTTGCCTTTGCGCACATGGGGGTCTTCTTTCACATCCACATGTTTGGCCAACACGGGCTTGCCCAGGCTGTCGAGCAAGAAGCTCGCCTTGCGGTACAGCGCACCGCCCGATGTGGCCTGCACCAGTGCACCCAACAGACCCGCAGCCACGGTGCTTTCAAACAGCACCGCCACTTCGCCGGTGGGCACGCGGCGCGACTTCAGGCGTGCCAATGCGCGCTCTGCCGCGTAGCGGCCCACGGCCTCAGGGCTGGCCAGGTCGGCCGCGTCGCGCATTGAGCTGTACCAGGCGTCGCGTTGCATGCCACGGCCCTTGCCCGCAATGGGTGACACTGAAATGTAGTGGCGTGAACTGGCATAACCGCCGCGAAAACCGCGTGAGTTGCCGGCCCAGAAATGCGCCTGCTGCGCCGACACACCCGCACCTTCTGAATTGGTGATGCGCTTGTCTACCTGCAGCGCGGCGTCTTCGCAACGCCGTGAAAGTTCTGCCGCCGCTGCGGCGTCGATGGCCCAGGGGTGGAACAGGTCGAGGTCACGCGCCGCTTCGGCCGGCGTGACCAGGTCTTGTTCATCGGGCAAGCCGGCGGCGGGGTCTTCGGCCGTGAAGCGCGCGATGTCGTATGCAGCCTGTACCGTTTGCTGAACAGCGGCGGCAGAAAAGTCAGAGGTGCTGGCGTTGCCGCGCCGCTGGCCCAGGTAGACGCTGACACCCAGGCTCTTGTCGCGGTTGCGTTCAACGTTTTCAAGCTCGCCCAAGCGCACCGAAACCGACAAGCCCATGCCTTCAGACACTTCGGCCCCGGCGTCGCTGGCGCCCAGCTTGCGTGCCATGGCCAGGGTGTCCTCCACCAGCTGCTGAAACTGCGCACGGCTGTGGGCAAAGCCGGCCTTGTCGCTGAGGTTCTGGTTTTTGTGGGCGTTGTCTGTTCGGGCAGATGAACTCATGTAGGGACCAGCAAAAGGACGCGAAAGTGCACACTTATGATACCGGCCCACCTTGCACACCCTGACACACCCACCGCATGCCCCGACGCGCAGCACCCCACCGCGGTACCGACGTTCACTACGGCGAACCGCTGGCCTTTGATGAAGACGGGCTGCCCACCCGCCCCAGCAAGACGCGGCTGAAACATCAGGCGCAAGAACTGCAAATGCTGGGCGTGGCGGTGGCCGCGTTGTCAGTTGACCGCTTGGCGGGGCTGGACATCCCCGAGCCGCTGCGCGAAGCCATCGCCGAGTTTCGGCGCACGAAAAGCCATGAAGGCCGGCGGCGCCAGATGCAACTGGTGGGCAAGCTGATGCGCAATGCCGATGAATCCTTGCTGCGCGAAGCGGTGGCCGAGGCCACCTTGGGCAGTGCACGCGAAACCCTGGCGCTGCACGAAGCCGAACGCTGGCGCGCCGAACTGGTGGCCAGCGACGACGCGCTGACGCGCTGGATAGAGGCGCACCCCGACACCGACGCGCAACAACTGCGCAGCCTTGTGCGTGCGGCCCGCCGCGACGCCGGCAAACCGGCTGGGCCGGGGCAAGACACGCGGCAACCAAAAAGCCTGCGCGAGCTGTTCCAGTTCATCAAACCCAGCCTGGCAGCCACCGCATGAACACTCTTGCGCTTGAAGAAGTTCGCATCGGCATCGTGTCCATCAGCGACCGCGCATCGGCCGGTGTCTACGCGGACCAGGGCCTGCCGGCTTTGAAAGCCTGGCTCAGCAGTGCCGTGAAGAACCCGGTGCACTGGCACGAAAGGCTGATTCCCGACGAGCAGGCCGGCATCAGCGCCGCGCTGTGTGAACTGGTCGACGTGCAGCACTGCGACCTGGTGCTGACCACCGGCGGCACCGGCCCGGCTCCACGCGACGTCACGCCCGAGGCCACACTGGCGGTGGCACACAAGGTGATGCCGGGGTTTGGTGAGCAGATGCGGCAAATCGGCCTGGCCTTTGTGCCCACCGCCATCCTGTCGCGCCAGGTGGCGGTGGTGCGCGGCAAAACACTCATCATCAACCTGCCCGGCCAACCCAAGTCGATTGCCGAAACACTGCAAGGCCTGCCGCAGCTAACGCCGCCTGTGCACGGCATTTTTGCCGCCGTTCCTTATTGTGTGGACTTGATCGGCGGCGCCTACATTGAATGCGACGCCGCCGTTTGCAAGGCCTTCAGGCCGAAGGGTGCAACCAGGCCTTCGGCCTGAGGGGACATCCAGGCCTTCGGCCAAGCCGGAAGCCCAGCCCAATCGGGGCAACGGCTTACTTCACCAGCCGGTTCAGCCGCTCGGCGTCAAAACACTCGGTGGTCTGCGCGTCTTGCGGCACGCAATCAGCGGCCGGCAATTCGCGCGCACGCGCCGACAGCTTTTCAACCGCCTGCCACAGCAGCATGATCTGGTGTTCGTGGCCCGATGCGTTGTCAATCAGGCCCTTCATCGCCTGCGCCACCGGGTCGTCGCCCTGCGTCAATCCGTAGGCCGAGAATCCCATCTTGGCAGCCGCCGCTTCGCGCGCCACCTCAGATTCAGCCAGGATGATGCGCGCCGGGTTGCCCACCGCCGTGGCGCCCGCCGGCACCGGCTTCGTGACCACCGCACCCGAGCCCACACGCGCGCCAGCGCCCACCGTGAAGCCGCCCAACACCGAGGCATTGGCGCCGATGATCACGCCGGCTTCCAGCGTGGGGTGGCGCTTGGCGCCTTTGACGAGTGAGGTGCCACCGAGCGTGACACCCTGGTAGATGGTGCAGCCGTCGCCCACTTCAGCCATCTCGCCGATGACCACGCCCATGCCGTGGTCGATGAACACACAGCGCCCGATGGTGGCGCCGGGGTGAATTTCGATGCCGGTGAGGAAACGGCCCAGGTGCGACGTGAAACGCCCCAGCCAATGCCAGCCGAGCCGCCAGAACCGGCTGGCCATGCGGTGCAGCACCAGCGCGTGCAAACCCGGGTAGCAGGTCAGCACTTCAAATGCGGAACGCGCTGCAGGGTCGCGCTCTTGTATGCAGGCTATGTCTTCTTGCAGGCGGCTGAACATGGTGAACCTTTCCATCAGGCAAACAGTGTAGCCAGCCGCGTTCAGCTCTGCTCGGCCATGCTGCCCAGGAATGTAGGCCGTTGATGCGGCCCGCAGGGGGCGCGACAGGGGCGCAGCCGGGACGCTATGGGCGCCAGACTTCGCCTGGCCGCCGCACAGCGCTGACGCAAAAGGCTAGGCCTCGCCTTCGCCCAAGGGCTCGTTGCCGGTCTCGATATACAGCGTCACCGGCGTCACCGCCTCATTGATAACAACCCGCGCGGGTTTTTCGTTTCGCACCAGATCGGCCATGCGCGTGTAAGCGCCTGCTGGCGCAAAAGCCAGCAGCGACTTCGTTGCGATGTTGAGCTGGTTGATGGGCAGCGCAGTGGTTTCCTGACACTGAATCGTGACCGTCCAGCCATCGGCGCACAGCAGCCGAACGACGCCCCTGACGTTGGACGTGTTGACGGGAATGCTCAACGAGTACGAATTGACTGCCTTGAAAATTGCCATGACTCACCTCATTGGGTTTGCAAAAGAGTTTTGCGCTGGGACTTGACCCTTCAAGCTCCAAACGGGTAAGCGAATTTCGGCGCCAAGACCCGACAGGTGAATTCAGCGGCGTGGGCCCTGGTGGTCGGCAACAGCTCGTGCGATACCACGCAGGATGTGCACTTCATCTGGTGTCAACTGGGCCCGGTTCAGCAGCTGCTGCAGACGCGGCATCAGTTTCTTCGGCGTGGCGGGGTCCAGAAAGCCGATCTGCACCAGCGTTTGCTCCCAGTGCTTCAACACACCCTGCACCGCCGCTGCGTCAGCCCACGCTGCAGCAGGGGTGGCCGGAGTAACCTGAAAGCCGCCACAGGCCTGGCGCCAGTCGTAGGCCAGCAGCTGCACCGCTTGCGCCAGATTCAGTGAGCCGTAATTGGCTTGGGTGGGAATGCTCAGGCAGGCATGGCAGCGGTAAACATCTTCGTTGCGCATGCCGGTGCGTTCAGCGCCAAACACAAAAGCCACGCGGTGACCGCTGCCGGCCAGGCCCACGAAATGCTCACGCGGGCTGAACGTGGGCGGGCCGAAGTCGCGCGGCGTCATCGCGGTGGCGCAGGCCCAGGTGATGCCGTCCAGTGCTTGCGCCAGACTGCCCACCACCCGCGCCTGCGCCAGCACGTCAGCGGCGCCGCTGGCAAAGGCCAGAGTGTCGGCGTGCTGCAGCACATCGGAAAAACGCGGCTGCACCAGCACCAGGTCGTGGAAACCCATCACTTTCATGGCGCGCGCAGCAGCGCCCACATTGCCACCGTGGCTGGTGTTCAGCAGCACAAAACGGGTGGGGTCGGTCATCGGGGAATCATCGGACGTTGTTGCGGACGTTGTTGCGGAAGTTGTTGCGGAAGTTGTCGCGGAAGTTGTTGCGGAAGTGACCGCGGAAGTGACCGCGGTAGAGCGAACGTAAAATGCAGACATCGCCGCCCGCATTGTCGGCTGCCACGCTCTTTGTCACCTTCAATCCCGGCCCACGCCAGTAGCCCACCCCACAGGACACCCATGTCGCAAGCGCTCCACCCCATGCTCAACATTGCCATCAAGGCGGCGCGTTCGGCGGGGTCCATCATCAACCGCGCCGCGCTCGACCTTGAGGTGCTGAAGGTGGGCCGCAAAGGGCCCAACGACTATGTGTCGGAAGTCGACCGCGCGGCCGAGCACATCATCATCCAGACGCTGCTGGACGCCTACCCCGGCCACGGCATCCTGGCCGAAGAGTCGGGCCGCGAACATGGCGCCCAGCACAGCGACTACGTCTGGATCATCGACCCGCTGGACGGCACCACCAACTTTTTGCATGGCTTTCCGGTGTATGCGGTGAGCATTGCGCTGGCTTATAAAAACCAGGTGCAGCAGGCGGTGGTGTATGACCCGACACGCAACGACCTGTTTTTCGCCAGCAAAGGCCGGGGCGCATTCCTGAACGACCGCCGGCTGCGGGTTTCCAAGCGCCTGCGGTTGGCCGACGCGCTGATCGGCACCGGTTTTCCTTTCCGCAAGGGCGACAACTTCAAGCGTTATGTGAAGATGTTCGAAGAGGTGATGCAAAGCTGCGCCGGCCTGCGCCGCCCCGGCGCTGCCGCACTGGACTTGTGTTATGTGGCCGCTGGTTATTACGACGGTTTTTTCGAAACGGGCCTGAGCCCGTGGGACGTGGCTGCCGGCTCATTGATGATCACCGAAGCCGGTGGCCTGATCGGTAACTTCACCGGCGAGGCCGATTTTCTGCATCAGCGTGAAGTGGTCGCCGGCAACCCCAAGGTGTATGGCCAACTCGTGCAGATGCTGGCGCCTTACACACGCGTGATCGCGGGCAAAGGCGGTGACACAGCCAGCGACACAACCAGTGACACAGACGGCAGCGAAGCCGCCGCCGGTGCGCAGCCCGTGGCCACGGCGCCAGACCCCACGTCGGCTTTTGTGCAGGCGGCGGCAACGCCCTCAGTTCCAACCCCGGCCGCAACAACACGGCCCGCTGCAGTGCGCATCCGCAAAAGCGCCGCCGACGACGCGCTGATGTAAGCCTACGTGCCGCGCTGCTTTTCTGGCGGCCTGTCTGCACGCTTGTCAGCGGCAACCACAAAAGCCTTCAGCAGCGCCGCTTCGGCTTCGTCCACCGTCTTGGCGGCAATCAAGATTTGCTGCACCTGCGCCGGTGACAAGGCCTGCGGCGGGTAGCCCGCCAGCAGGTGGTCGGCCCTGGCAGCCGCGGCCGGGAAAAACCGCAGCAGCAGGCCTTTGACCTGCGCCGCCGTGGCATTGCCGAGTTCGATTTCCACGTCGATGCGGCCGGGCCTGATGAGCGCCGCGTCCAGCTTTTCGCGGTGGTTGGTGGTCAGCACGACGATGCGGCCTTCCTGCGCACCGGCGCCGTCGATGGCGTTGAGCAAACCCGAAAAACTGATCAGCACGCGCGCGTCCTGTTTTTCGCGCGCGACAAAAAACGCGTCGATGTCTTCTATCAGGATCAGTGAACGCGGCGGCGTGCGCTGCAGCAAGTCGGCCATCACGTTGTCGGTGAGCTTGGGGTTGGTCAGCGACAGCACACACAGCTTCAAGCGCAGTTCACCGGCCAGCGCGTAAGCCACACTGGTTTTGCCGGTGCCAGGCGGGCCGTAAAACAGGTAGCCGCGACGCCACGGTATGCCCATCTGCGCATACCACTGGCGGCGCGAAAAAAAGCCGTGGATGTCGTCGTGCAGGTTGTTGGCCACGCCGGCGTCCAGCACCACCGAATCAAGGCTGCGGCGGGGTTTGCTGTCCGCGAGCCGCCACTCGTCACCGAAGCGGTCCACGGTGTACAGCGTCAGCCGGTTGGCACGCTGCAGGCCGGCGTGGCGCATGGCAGCTTCCAGCAGCTCTTCCATCAGCCGGCGGCTGGCAAACAAGGCGCCCAGTTGAATGGTCTCTATGACCTGCAAATTCATGCTGATATTGCGGTGCATCCACATCAGCCGGCGACGGTAGAAAAAGAGGTGGAAGCCCGGCGCCGGGCTGTAATGCAGGCGCGGCGCATCGTCGGCGGCCAGCGGCTCTTCGGCCATCGCGTGCGGTGCTTGTATCACCGTGAAAAGCCGGCTTTTCTGGCCAAAACGCTGCTCGTTCAGCCAGGCGATGAAAGCGCCAAACACATCATTGCGGCTGTCGAGTGTGGCGGTGACGATGAAGCCGCGTTTGAACTGCGACCACAGCGCCAGCGGCACCTTGCGCAGCGCGGCAGCCACCACACCCACCAGACCCAGCGCAATGGCGCCCGCCACCAGCTGGTTGCTGAGCTGGCTGCGCAGCGCTTCGGTAAGCTCGTGCCACATGACGATTGGGGTTGGTGAAGAAGTGTTCCGTGATTCGGGGCGTTGCCCCGCATCATGAAAGTTAACCGGCCAGCAAACGCCCGGCTTCCAGGTGCAGCTGGCGGTCGCAGCGCGCCGCAATGCTGCGGTCGTGCGTCACCATCACAAGCGTGGTGCCGGCCTCGCGGTTCAGGTCAAACATCAGGCCCATCACCTTTTCGCCAGTGGCGAAGTCGAGGCTGCCGGTGGGTTCATCGGCCAACAACACCGCCGGGCGCACCACGAAGGCCCGCGCCAGCGCCACACGCTGCTGTTCGCCGCCCGACAGCACCTTGGGGTAGTGGCGCAGGCGGTCTGACAAACCCACCCGCGCCAGCATGTCCGTTGCGGCGGCGCGTGCGTCGGCACGGCCCATCAGTTCCAGCGGCAGCATCACGTTTTCCAGCGCCGTCAGGTTGGCCAGCAACTGAAAGCTCTGAAAAACGAAACCCAGTTTTTGCGCACGCACAGCGGCGCGGGCGTCTTCGTCGAGTGAAAAAAGCGCAGTGCCGGCGATGCTGACCGTGCCGCTGGTGGGGGTGTCCAGGCCAGCCAGGATCGACAACAGGGTGCTCTTGCCCGACCCCGACGCGCCCACGATGGCCGCCGACTGCTGCGCCTGCAGTTGAAAACTGATCTCGTGGAGAATGGTGAGTGAACCTGTGGAATCGGCCACTTGCTTGGTGACGTTCACGACATCGATGAGAGCTTCAGACATCAAACCTGTTCAGTTGACGCGGCGTGCGTGGGGCTTGCACTGTAGCCGCATGGTGCTGGCGGCGTGCGCGGCCGCGCCTGCGATGGTGATGGCACAAAGTGCAGCCCAAGCCGGCGCCAGCGCGCCGCGCCTGCTGGTGGTGGGCGACAGCCTGTCGGCTGAATACGGCCTGGTGCGCGGCAGCGGCTGGGTGGCGCTGCTGGAAAAACGCCTGGCGCGCGACAAGCTGGCCTGGCAGGTGGTGAATGCCAGCATCAGCGGCGACACCACTTCGGGCGGTCGTTCGCGTCTGCCGGCCTTGTTGATCAAACATAAACCACAAGTGGTGGTGATAGAGCTGGGCGGCAACGACGCCCTGCGTGGCCTGCCGCTGAAGATGACCGAAGACAACATCGCGGCCATGGCCCGCGCGGCCAAGGCGGCCGGCGCACAGGTTTTGATAGCTGGCATTGCGGTGCCACCGAATTACGGCCGCAGCTACAGCGACAGCCTGGTGGCGCTGTTTGGCAACGTGGCGCGCCGCGAATCCACCGCGCTGGTGCCTTCTTTGCTGGCCGGCGTGGCCGACGCCGCGAATGCCGATGAACTGTTCCAGGCCGACCGCATACACCCCACCGCCCAGGCCCAGCAGCGCTTGATGGACAACGTTTGGCCGGTGTTGCGGCCCCTGCTGCGCTGACGACGCTGTTGTCAGCGCAGGTTTTCGCGCTCCCGGTTGCCGGGGCCGCGCTTGCGGCCCTCTTCGAGGTCGGCTCGTTCGGGGCGGCTGGGCCTTTCGACCGCTGGCCTGTCGGCCCGCGCGGCAGGGGCCACCAGTGCAGGCACCGTTGCGGGCGAGGGTGCGGCTGACGGCGAGACTGATGGTGTGGGCACGGCTGCGGCGGCCGGCGCTGCGGGCCTGGCGGGCGCTGCAGCGGGCGCAGCCGGCGCGGGCGGGCTGGCTGCCGGTCTGTTGACTTCAGGCGCCGGGCCGGGCCTGGCCGGTGCAAGTGGCCGCTGCGGGCCGTAAGACCCGGGCGGCGCGTCGTTGCGGCGGCGATCAGCGTCGGCTGCTTCGCGGGCTTCACGGGCCTCGCCAGCTGCACGGGCGTCGCGACGGCGACCTTCAACCATGGGCGCTGCGGGCTCGGTGGGCAGCACCTGCAGGCGCGGTGCGGGCCGATCTGCGGGCGCTGCACCGCCAAGTGCGGGCGCGGCCGGCGCCAGCGGTGGCGTGGTCTGGCGTGCCGGCTGCGGCGGCTGCTGCACCGAAGGCAGGCTGCCCCCGCCGGCAGGCGCCTGCACCGGCGGCGCCACCGAAGGACCGCGCGCCGGGTGCGTGGGTTCGGCACCCATCAAAGGCGCGGTTGACGGGCTGGGTCTTTGCGGTCCAACGACCACCGGTGGCGTCACCGCTTCCCAGGCCGCGCCGGGCGCGCGCGTGCCGCGCTGCGGCAGAGCTGCGGGCAGGTCCACCAGCACCTCGCGCGCCACCGGTTGGCGCTGCAGCAGCACGTCGCGCGGCACCACAGTGACGGCACCAGGCACGCCCTGGTTGGTGTAACCGATGGGGCCGGGGGCGCGGTCAGGCTCCATGGGGCCGGGTGCGCGGTCGGGCCCCATCGGGCCTGTTGCCCGGTCAGGTCGCACCGGCCCGTGGCCCGGCCGCTGCGCCGGCCCGACTTGCAGCGGCGAGTGATGTGGTGCATGCACGTTGAGACGCCGTTCATACACCGGCGAGTGCCGGTGGTGGGGCACATAACGTTCACGCGGCGCCAGTGGCACCCAGGCCACGGCGGGCAGCCCGATGGAGACCGACACCGCCAAGCGCGGCCCACCCACCCAGGCCACGAGTGCTGGCGCATACACCGGCCGGGCTTCGTAAGCACCCGGACACCAGCCCCAGCGACCGCGCCAGTTCACCCAGCGACCATAGTGAAAGGGCGCAAAGCCCCAGCGTGCGTCGTCCACCCAGGTCCAGCCCCAGGGCCGCACCCACGCCCAGCGGCCGTGGCGGTACGGTGCCCAGTCGGCCACGGTGACAGCGGGAAGCCACATCGCGCCGTGTTCGGGGTGCTGTTCCCAGCGGCCGTGGCGGTCCAGGTCTTCGGCACCGGTCATTTCAGGCGACACGTAACGGTAAGCGGCGCGGCCGTCTTCGCTGCGGTCTTCAGCCAGCACCCAGGACGCAAATGGGTCTTCGGCCACACGGCTGCTGCGTTGGCGCAGCGCGCCCAGCTCGCCATTCCAGCGTGCGCGTTCGCGCCACAGCTCCTGCCGCTGGCCGGCTTCGATGATCCAGTCTGCACCCGGCTCTTGCACACGCAGTGCGCCACGCCAGACTCCGGCCAGCGTGCTGTCATCAATGCGGTCCAGCCGGTAGTGCCCTGCACGGTCAGGCTGCAGGCGCACTTCACCAGTGACCAGCTCGGTTTCTTGCGCGGCGTCGCGGTTGCGCACCCGCAGCGCCAGGCTGCCGCTGTGCAGCTGCCACACCATGCGGTCGTCGTCCAGGCGCAGCACTTCCAGTTCGGTGGCGGCGCCCAGGCGCAAAACGCTGGAGCCGACACGCAGTTCGGCACGGCTTTCGGCGCCGGTGGCGATGCGGTCGCCCGAAGTCAGCGGGCGGTTGCGGTCAGCGGCTTGCCAGCGCCCTTCATCGGGGTCGAACCAGGAAACCGGGCCTTGCAAATTGGCCAGCCGGCCGACACGGCCGGGCGGGTCGTCCTGTGCCTGCGCAACCCCTGCGGCGAGCAGCATGAACAGCGCTGCAAGCCAGGGCAGCGCCCCCAGGCCGAACATGAAAAACCGGTTGAACCGGGCGGCCACGTGCGGTGCAGTGCGGGTGTGTGCCATCGGCGCTCAACGTGCCGCGCCTGCACGCCGTGCACAAGAGATTCAGGCAGCGCGCTGTAAAGCCTTGTGTAGCGGCGGCCGTGCGGGGGCATGCCAACGCGCCGGCGCGCCGAAATCAGTCGTCGACAGCCGGGTCGAGATCGGGGAACAGCACACTGGTGTACCCGAGCTGGGTGAGGTCGGTCATGCGTGTGGGGTACAGGCGGCCGATCAGGTGGTCACATTCATGCTGCACGACACGGGCGTGGAACCCGTCGGCCTCTCGTTCTATCGGTTGGCCCTCGGCGTCAAAACCGCTGTAGCGAATGTGTCCATAACGCGGCACCAGGCCGCGCAGGCCGGGCACCGACAGGCAACCCTCCCAGCCGTCCACGAGCTCGCTCGACAGCGGGGTGATCACCGGGTTGGCCAGCACGGTGGGCGGCACCGGCGGGGCACTGGGATAACGCTGATTGTGAGTGAACCCGAAAATGACCAACTGCAGGTCCACACCAATCTGCGGCGCCGCCAAACCGGCGCCGTTGGCTGCCGCCATGGTGTCGAAAAGGTCAACCACCAGCGCGCGCAGCTCGTCCGAGCCAAACGCATAAGCGCGCACGCCGGGCACAACCGCCGCCTGCACCGGGCTGGCCACGCGCAGCAAACGCGGGTCGCCCATCTTCAGAATCTCGCGCACCGTCATTTGAACGACACCTGCACCTTGGGTGTGCCCGGCAAGCCCCAGTAAGCCACTTCCACCGCCATGCCGGCTTTGGGCGGCAGGAGCCTGGAAAAACTGCCCAGGCTGACAACGTCACCGGCTTTCAGCGCCATGCCGTGGCGTGCCATGTCCTGCACCAGCCAGACCACTGCATGCAGCGGGTGTTCCAGCACGTCGCTGCCTTTGCCGCGGTCAACTTCGGCACCGTCCACGCTGACGATGACCGTCATGTCGCGCAGGGCGTCTTGCAGCGCAAAACGTTCAGCGCGCGTGGTGGGCACCACCAGCGGCGTGCCGAGCACACCCAGGCGCGCGCCCACGTTGATGGCGCTGATGGCGGCGCCGTTCAGCTTGGCCGGTGCCTGCACCACCAGGTCGGGCAGTTCTATGAACGGGATCAGCTGGTCGATGGCGGCCATCACGTCCTGCGGCGAGCGTGCCTGGTTGATGGCGCTGCTGCCCACACGCACCAACAAGTCGGCTTCAAACAGCGCGCGGGCGCCGAAGTTGGCGGCCACGCTGGCGCCGCTTTGCAACAGCATCGGCGCGTAGAGCGTGCCCCACACTGGCGCGTCGGCGTTGAAGCGTTTTTGCACCGCAGGGTTGGTCAGGCCGGCTTTGTAGCCCACCGGTGCGCCCAGTTGCAGCGCCAGCATGCGGTTGAATTTGGCGCGTGAACATTCACCGTCAGCCGCCGTCAGGTTTTCAGGGTTCACGGCCGGCTCGGCGCGGTTGTAAGCGTCGAAAAGCGCACTGACTTCAGCGTCGGTCATGCAGGCGGCCCGGGCGGGCACAGGGGCGGTCCACAACAGGGCAGCGATGGCCGTTGCTGCGCAGATCGGTTTGATGTTCATTTCGGGTCTCCAGCTACAGGGTTCGGTCGATTCGAGCACGCCTTTTGCGGGCTGGCAAGGGCGGCTGTGGACGCCGGGACAGACGGGGCGCGGGGCGGCATCGCGCGCAAGGCCTGCAGCACCTTCGCCACCCGCTGCTGCACGGTGCCTTGCACCTGCAAGGGCTGCACACCTTGCAAAGCCAATTGCTGCAGCACCCACCGGTGCTGCTGCTGGCGAAAGCCGTCGTCACGCCGGCAGCCGTCTTGCACGAAGTCGAAGTCGGGCCGACACAACACCTGCAAGTCGTAGCGGCGGCGGGCCAGCTCCTGCAGTTCAGCCGGCGCCTGGCCGTGGTCGTGCAAACAGTACTGCAGCGTGGTCAGCGGCGTGGTGTCGCACACCAGCCAGCCGCAGGCCTGCAGCGCGGCGCTGCGCTCCAGTTCAACCTGCCGCTGCGCGACGTGCAAGAGCTGCGCCGCATCCAGCGTGTGGCGCAGTTCTTCCCACAGCTGGCGGCCGTATTCGGGCACCCAGACGGTGCGCAGCGCTTCAGCCAGCGCGACGGCGAGCGTCGTTTTGCCGCTCGACTCACCACCCAGCAGCGCCACGCGGCGCACGGGTGGCGGATGGGGCGCATCCATCATCGAGCATGAACCCGCAACCATCGAACCAGCAACCATCAGCAATCAACCCCCAGCCAGCAGCGCCCGCAGGGCCGCCTCGTCCAGCACCGCAACGCCGAGTTCACGCGCCCTGTCCAGCTTGGAACCGGCCTCGTCACCCGCCACCACCCAATGTGTCTTTTTGGACACCGATCCCGAGACCTTGCCGCCTGCGGCTTCGATCAGGTCCTTCGCTTCGTCGCGGCCCAGCGTGGGCAGGGTGCCGGTGAGCACCAGCGTCTTGCCTGCCAGCGGCTGCGGCGCCAGGCTGGCAACGGCGCCTGCACTCTCGGGCCACTGGATGCCGGCCTGGCGCAACTGCTGCACCACTTTTACGTTATGCGGCTGCGCAAAGAAGGTGTGGATGCTTTGCGCCACCACGGGGCCGACATCGTTGACACGCAACAAAGCCGGTTCGTCGGCGGCCATCAGGGCGTCGATCTGGCCGAAATGCCGTGCCAGATCTTTTGCCGTGGTTTCGCCCACATGGCGTATGCCCAGCGCGTACAAAAAGCGCGCCAGCGTGGTGGTTTTGCTTTTCGCCAGCGCCACCACGATGTTGCTGGCGCTCTTTGCAGCCATGCGGTCCAGCGCCAGCAGGCGGGCCGCATCCAGTGTGTACAGGTCGGGCAGGGTGCGCACCACATCACCGTCCACCAGCTGATCCACGAGCTTGCCGCCCAGGCCTTCAACATCCATGGCGCGGCGGCCGGCGAAATGCAGGATGGCTTGCTTGCGCTGCGCAGCGCAATAGAGGCCGCCAGTGCAGCGGTGGTCGATGCCGGCCCTTTCGCGCAGCACCGCACTGCCGCACACGGGGCAGGCGCGCGGCTGGCGAAAGTTGGGCACATAGGGCTGGCGCGGCCCTGCTGTACTGGCCACGCGCCCCACCACTTCCGGTATCACATCACCGGCGCGCCGCACGATGACGGTGTCGCCCACGCGCACGCCTTTGCGGCGCAGTTCAAACACGTTGTGCAGCGTGGCGTTGCTGACCGTGGTGCCGCCCACAAACACCGGCTCGAGCTTGGCCACCGGTGTCAGCTTGCCGGTGCGGCCGACCTGAATGTCGATGCCGTTCAGCCGCGTCAGCTGCTCTTGCGCCGGGTATTTGTGCGCCACCGCCCAGCGCGGTTCACGCGAAACAAAACCCAGGCGCTGCTGCAAAGCCACGCTGTTGACCTTGTAGACGACGCCGTCAATCTCGAACGGCAGGCCGTCGCGCCGCGCCGCCATCTCGGCGTGAAACTGCACCAGTTCTGCTGCACCTTTTGCCACCTTGCGGTCGCTGCACACCGGCAAACCCCATGCGGCCAGCGCGTCCAGCGTGGCGCTGTGGCTGGCGGGCTGTAGCCAGCCCTGCGTGGCGCCCAGGCCGTAAGCAAAAAACGACAGCGGCCGCTGCGCCGTGATGGCCGGGTCGAGCTGGCGCACCGCGCCGGCAGCGGTGTTGCGTGGGTTGATGTAAGTCTTTTCGCCCTTGGCGCGCTGCTTTTCATTCAACGCGTCGAAAGCGTCGCGTCGCATGTAGACCTCGCCCCGCACTTCCAAAAGCGGCGGCCCTGGGCTGCCCGGCAGCAGCCGCAGGCGCAGCGGAATCTGGCGTATGGTGCGAATGTTCTGCGTCACGTCTTCGCCGGTTTCGCCGTCGCCCCGGGTGCTGGCCTGTGTCAGCACACCTTGTTCGTAACGCAGGTTGATCGCCAGGCCGTCGAATTTGAGTTCAGCGCTGTACTCGATCGTCGGCGCGTCAGCGCTTGAACCCGCCGGCAGTTCCAGTTCACGCCGCACCCGTTCATCAAAGGCCTGGGCGCCGGCTGCGGTGGTGTCGGTTTCAGTGCGAATGCTCAGCATCGGCAGCGCATGGCGCACCGGTGTGAAACCCTGCAGCACCGCGCCGCCGACACGCTGGGTGGGTGAGTCGGATGTCAGCAGTTCGGGGTGCGCCGCTTCCAGCGCCTGCAGTTCCTGAAACAGCCGGTCATATTCGGCGTCGGGCAATTCGGGTGCGTCGAGCACGTAATAACGATGGGCGTGCTGGTGCAGCAGTTGATGCAGTTCGGCCGCGCGCTGCCGGGTTGAAGTGTCTGCCATGAGCAACATTTTGACGCCGGGCTTGTTCAGTCGGCGGGCCCGTTTTTCAACTGAACAGCCGCCGCGCCGCCGCTGAGCCCGCAGCCAGGTCCAGTGCGCGCAGCTGTTTGTACAGGTCTTCCAGCTCGCGCCCGATGGTGGCAAAAGCCTGCAGGCTGATGGGCATGCCGTCGTTGTCGACCGCCGTTGCGTCCAGGCCGGTGCACAG
>JAYUPP010000313.1:0-3221 GCA_043760045.1 Betaproteobacteria bacterium | reverse complement strand
GACGACCAGCGAAAACTGGCCAAGGCGCTTGATCTGCAACTCGGTGTGACCGACCTGCCGCTGGTGATTCAAGACAAGCAGTTTGACGCACAAGGCCGACTGCGCTACCAGCCCGAAGCACACGAAGCCATGATGGGCTGGCTGGGTGACATCGTTCTGGCCAACCTGACGCCCAACGCCGTCCAGACCGTTACGCCGCGCACCTACCGCCTGCGTCTGCTCAACGGCTCTAACGCGCGCATCTACCGGCTGGCTTTCGTGAAGGGCGGCACGGCGCTGAATTTCACGGTGATCGGCACGGACGGCGGTCTGATTGAGCGGCCCGAAACCGTGACCGAAAGCTTTTTGGCGCCAGGGGAGCGACTGGACGTGCTGTTTGATGCGGAACAGGCACAGCCCGGTGATGAAATTTTCTTGAAGAGCCTGGCGTTTGATCCGATGGAAAACGAGGGGATGGGGGGAATGGGTGGAATGGGGGGCATGACCGGAATGGGCAGCATGAACATGGGTGGGGGTCAAATGATGGCTGGAATGGGCTCGTCACGGCTGCCACTGGGCATGGCGTTTAACGTGGTGAAGCTGAGCGTGGTGGCCGGGGAACGCATCCTTGCCAAGCTGCCCGAGACGCTGTCGACGATCAAGCCGGTCAGCATTGCGGGGGCCCCGGAGCGAAAGATAGAGTTGTCCATGGGGCACATGCGCTTCCTGATCAACGGGCTCACCTTCCGCATGGAAGAAATTGCATTTGAGGTCAAACGCGGCGCGATGGAGGTCTGGCGCATCAGCAACCCCGCTTTGGGCATGCCCCATCCGATGCATATTCATGGCTTTTCCTTCCAGGTGCTGGAACGGCTCAATAGTCCCCCCGCGTTAGCGGGCTTGGCGCGCTTCGGCAAGGGCCGCACCGTCAGCGACCTGGGGTGGAAGGACACCGTGTTGGTGTGGCCAGGTGAAACCGTCCGCATCGCAATTGATTTCAGCCACGACTACCCGGGCGCCCAGACCTATCTCGTTCATTGCCATAACCTCGAACACGAGGACGCCGGCATGATGATCAATTTCCGGGTGCAGGCGTGATTGCCGCAGACCACACTGGTCATGCAAAGACGCTCGCGCCATCGAGGTTCGAGCCAGTCGCCGCTGGCGCTGTTTACACCTGCCCGATGCACCCTGAAGTGCGGCAGGATCATCCCGGTGCCTGCCCCAAATGCGGCATGGCGCTGGAGCCTGAAATGCCCACTCTGGATGAGGGCGAGAGTCCCGAGTTGGTGGATTTCAAACGGCGCT
Organism: Betaproteobacteria bacterium; assembly: GCA_043760045.1. Taxonomy (GTDB): domain Bacteria; phylum Pseudomonadota; class Gammaproteobacteria; order Burkholderiales; family Burkholderiaceae_C; genus Rubrivivax. The sequence goes on along the minus strand of JAYUPP010000313.1, from coordinate 1,934 downwards.
TCTATTGGACGCTGCCGCTGACCATCATCGTCACAATCCTTGCGATGGCTGGGCATCGCCTGCAATGGTTCGACATGGCCACGCAAAGCTGGATCGAACTGGTGCTCAGTTTGCCCATCGTGCTGTGGGCAGGCTGGCCGTTCTTTGTGCGCGGTTTTCAGTCGATCATCAACCGCAGCCCGAACATGTGGACGCTGATCGGCCTGGGTACCGGTGCAGCCTTCGTCTACAGCGTGGTTGCCACTTTGGCACCGGGCGTGTTCCCAGCCTCGTTCGTGTCGATGGGTCGGGTGGCGGTTTACTTCGAAGCGGCGGCGGTGATCATTTCACTCACGCTGTTGGGTCAAATTCTGGAGCTTAAGGCGCGCTCACAAACCTCCGCCGCAATCAAGTCCCTGCTCGGCCTGGCCCCCAAGACGGCGCGGCGCATCAAGGCTGATGGCTCAGAGGAAGACGTTCCCCTGACCCACGTGCATGTGGGCGATGCACTGCGCGTGCGCCCTGGCGAAAAGGTGCCGGTTGATGGCGTGGTGACCGAGGGCAGCAGCGCAGTGGATGAATCCATGCTTACCGGCGAGCCGATGCCGGTGACCAAACGGGTTGGCGACAAACTGATTGGCGCGACGATGAACACCAGCGGTGCGCTCGTTATGCGCTCTGAAAAAGTAGGCTCCCAGACCGTGCTGGCCAGCATCGTGCAGATGGTGATTCAAGCACAGCGCTCCCGTGCGCCGATGCAGCGCATGGCAGACCAGGTGGCAGGCTACTTTGTGGTCACTGTGGTCGGTATTGCGCTGCTGACGTTCGTAGTGTGGGGGCTGGTGGGACCTGAGCCGAGCTGGGTTTACGGTCTGATCAACGCGGTGGCCGTTCTGATCATTGCCTGCCCCTGCGCGCTGGGGCTGGCCACGCCCATGTCCATCATGGTCGCCACCGGCAAGGCAGCCACGCAAGGCGTGCTCTTTCGTGACGCTGCTGCCATCGAAAACTTCCGCAAGGTGGACACGCTGATCGTGGACAAGACTGGCACGCTGACTGAAGGCAAACCCAAGTTTGACAGCGTGGTGGCAACGCCGGGCTATACCGAAGACGAGGTACTGCGCCTGGCGGCCAGTCTTGACCAGGGCAGCGAACACCCCTTGGCGGATGCCATTGTTCGGGAAGCGGGTGAGCGCAAGCTGGTGCTGGACAAGCCCGAAGGGTTCGAATCCAGCACCGGTATCGGCGTGCGTGGCAGCGTTGGCGGCAAAGCATTGGCCCTGGGCAACACGACGCTGATGACCCAACTGGGCGTGCCCGTGGCGCCATTGAGTGCACAGGCAGAAAGCTTGCGCGGCACCGGTGCCAGTGTGATGTTTTTGGCGGTGGACGGCCAGCCTGCAGGTCTGCTGGCGGTCTCTGACCCGATCAAAGCCAGCACGGCAGAGGCGTTGAACTCATTGAAGGCCACCGGCATGCGTGTGATCATGGCGACCGGCGACGGGCTCACCACAGCAAAAGCGGTGGCCACGAAGTTAGGCATTGACGAAGTTCATGGTGAGGTCAAACCCGCCGACAAGCTGGAAATGGTGAGCCGCCTGCAGCGTGAAGGGCGCATCGTTGCCATGGCCGGGGACGGCATCAACGACGCGCCGGCCCTGGCCAAAGCCGATGTCGGCGTGGCCATGGGCACCGGCACCGACGTGGCGATGAACAGCGCGCAAGTCACCTTGGTGAAAGGCGACCTGCGTGGCATCGCCCAAGCGCGCATCATCTCGCAACAAACCGTTGCCAACATGAAACAGAACCTTGGCTTCGCCTTTATCTACAACGCCCTCGGCGTGCCCTTGGCGGCCGGCGTCTTGTACCCGTTCACCGGCTGGCTGCTGTCACCGATGATCGCGGCTCTGGCGATGAGTTTGAGTTCGGTGTCGGTGATCAGCAATGCGCTGCGG
>JAYUPP010000312.1:0-3225 GCA_043760045.1 Betaproteobacteria bacterium | reverse complement strand
TGGCCAGGCGCGACGATCTGCTGGCGCCGCTGGCAGCGGTGATCGAAGCGCGGGTGTCGCTGAAAGTGCAAGTCAGCGTGGGGCCGTCTTCGGCGCCGCGCGCCAGGCCAAGTGCCAGGGCCGCACCCGCAGCGACCGCCGCAGCTGCAGCCCCCGAAGCCGACCCCGCGCCCGAGCCCACGCCCGGCCACGACCCCGCACAACCCATCGCCTGGTACGCCAGTTGGGTGGCCGCCAAAACCCTGCGCTACAGCGCCAGCCCGGCCGAGCCGGCCAACCGTTTTGTCAACGCAGAACTGCTGGGCATCACCTACACCCACGTCAGCAAAGAGAAGATGGAAAAGCTCGCGTTCCACACCGCCTGGGCCATGCCGGCGGTGGAAGCGATGGTCTTCCACATGATTTCGCTGGAACAAGGTGACGTGCTTTCAAACCTGCACATCATGGTGCTCGACGCCATCGACTTCGGCCTGGCGCTGGGCGACAAGGGCCCCATTCCCACCTGGTGGCACTGGACGCTGAAGCCGGTGATGACGATGTTCCTGTGGGGCTTCGAGTCGGGCTTCAGCCGCGTGGGTGCCGACAACGACCCCTATGTGTGGACCAACGCGGCCGGCGACATCGGCGAAGTGCTGCTCTACTGGCGCTGGTCGCGGCTTTCCCGCGAAGTGCTGCTGTCTTTTTTCACGCTGCTGAACCACAAGCCCGGGTCACCCAAACACATCGAGCCCATCAGCGGCAAGCCCGCTGTGCGCAACGTCGAGCGTTATGAAGGCATCGCCTACCTGTTCTGGGAAATCGGCTCGATGATCGTGCCGGCCATCACGTCGGCCAAAGGCAACCGCCACAAATACGGCTTTGTCGGCGGCGGGCCCACAGGCCACTTCTGGGGCATTGCATTTGGCGGATATGCCGTGGCAGCGGCCTTTGGCTATTTGTCGATCTTTCTGGCGCGCGCCATTGCCGGGGAATTTTTCGACAACAAGGTGCGCTACGGCCTGCTGCTGGGCCGCGACCGGCTGTACGGCCCCTATCGCTTCGAGGCTGACTTTTCCAACTTCAGCAGCGGCGCCAATTCCGTGGGCGGCTGGCTGGGCACGCCCCTGGGGTTTGCTTTCATGCTGGCCACGTCGATAGGCGACGCCCCCATCTACGCCTACCTGTTCACCGATGGCGACACCGACGACGGCGAATACTGCACCGACAGCAACGGCCAACGCAACGACGGCGTCTCGCTGCAGGGTTACCCGGCCGCCGACAGCTCACCCTACCGGCTGCCCTGGGCCGGCATGGAACAGTGTGTGCAGGGCAACATGGGCGTGTGGAGCCACTACCCCGACGGCAGTTCGCAGCAGACCTACGCCTACGACTTTTCGCACGACGTGGGCACCGAGATCCTGTGTTCGCGTGACGGCGTCGTCACGCAGATAGACGACACCCAGCCCGACAACAACCCGAACAACTGGAATTTTGTCGAGGTGCTGCACCTGCAGGTGTTCACCACCAACGCGGGGCTGCCCGCCGTGGCCGCGCCGGCAGCCATAACGGCCTTTGCTGACGGCACCGCCATCCCGGCGGGCACGCTGTTTCCGCCTTACTGGAACGCCGCCGGTACCCCATTGCCGGGCCTGCCCAACCCGATGCCGCTGCACCCTTCTGCAGCCATCCTGCCCGGCGCCACCGCCACCGCGCCCGGCGCCTTGGCGGGCCTGCCGGCGGGTCATGCCTACGAAAACTACAACGGTTTTTTGGCCGGCAGCACTTTCAGTTTCCTGGTCGGCGCGGTCGACCGCGGCGTGGCTGGCGACACCGTGGGCGGTTTTTCGACAGCACCCGGCACCACCACACCCACCTTCCCCGCCGGCACCAGTTTCGGCTACGACCAGGCCAACAACCTGCAGCCCATCTCAGCCACGTTTGCTGTCTACGGACATTGTCTGTTTGGCTTCATGCAGATCAGCACCGCACCGGCCAGCCCGGCGGTGCCAGACATCACCACCACGCCCCGGCCCAGTGGCCTGCCCGACGTATACCCAAGCCGCACGGCCGCCAATGTGCACGGCATGTTTGTGAAGCGCGGCCGCGTCATTGCACTGTCGGGCGACACCGGCATCAGCGCCTACAACCACCTGCACACGCAGGTGTACGCCATCAGCAGCAACATCGGCTTCGGCTGGACCTTGCCGTTTTCCTATGGCGACGTGCAGCACAAGGTCAACCCGCACGGCTTCAAGGACGGCGTGCGCGGCAACGGCGTGCCGCGCTCGTTCACCTTCTACGACTCGGGCAATGTGCGCATCGCCCCGACCGACCGTACATCGGTATGAGCGCTCAACACCACCCCAGCTACAAGCTGCGCATCGGCGGGCTGCAGCTTTCTTCGGCCGCAGGCAGCCCGCTGCTGGCCGTGCAGATGCAGCACGGCAAGTGCGGTGGTGCTGGCGAGGTGCAGGTCACGCTCGGCGCCGACCATGGGCTGGATGTGTCGCTGGACGACACGCTGGAATTGCAGCTGGGCTGGGGCAGCAGCCATGAGACGGTGTTCACCGGCCGTGTGGCCGCCATCGCCCCCGCCTACGGTTTTGGCGCGCCCCGGTTGGTGTTGACTGCATTCGATCCGCTGATGCGCTTGATGCGCTCGCCGCAGGCGCCCCGCAGCTTCGAAAACCAGACCCCCGGCGCCATCGTCAAGGCCCACGCGGCCGACGCCGGCATCAGCCTGGGCAATGTGGAAGACGGCCCCCGGCTGGCGCACGCGCTGCACCACCGGCAAAGCGCCTACGAACACTGCCGAACGCTGGCCGACCTGTGCGGCTTCGACTTTTATGCTGGCGCCGACGGCAAGCTGCAATTCAACCGCTTCGCGCGGCGCAGCGCCGACAGCGTGCTGCAGCAGGGCATCGACGTGCTGGACCTGCGCAGCAATGAAGTGGCGCCGCCGCGGGGCGTGACGGTGGTGCCCGAAAGCCCGGCGTCGAGTGCGGGCGACGAGACCTCGGTGTGGCTCGTGAAAGACCCTTCAGCCCACGCCGCCACCGCAGGCGATGCCGACACCTTGACGGTCAGCAACCCGCTGCTGCGCACCCGCGCGGGCGCGCAGCAGGCGGCCAAGGCCTGGCACAGCCCGCGTGGGCAAAGTGGCACCGCGCGTGCGCTGCTGCCCGGCCGGCCCGGCCTGCACCTGGGCCAGGCCGTGGAACTGCGCGGCCTGCCGGTGGCGGGGCT
>JAYUPP010000311.1:0-3235 GCA_043760045.1 Betaproteobacteria bacterium | reverse complement strand
GCCGCGCACCTGGCCCGCCGCGCAGCACCCGAGCTGGGCTACGACCCGCTGCTGGAACTGCAACTGCGCCCGGTGCTGGCCAGCTGCCTGCGTCACGGCATCACTGTCGTTAGCAACTTTGGCGCCGCCAACCCGCTGGGCGCAGCGCACCGCATCGCGGTTCTGGCGCAAGCTTGGGGTCTGCCCGCGCCGCGCATCGCGGTGGTCAGCGGCGACGACCTGTCTTCCGCCCAGCAGCGGCCCATCCTGCGCCAGGCGCTGGGCGGCCAACTGGACGAAGCCCGGTTTGTCTGCGCCAACGCCTATCTGGGCGCGTTCGAGATTGCTGCGGCCATCACCGCCGGCGCACAAGTGGTGGTGACGGGCCGTGTGGCCGACCCCGCGCTGGCGCTGGGCCCCGCCATCGCCCACCACGGCTGGGGTGTGCACAACTGGGACGCACTGGCCGGCGGCACCATGGCCGGGCATTTGCTGGAATGTGGCGCTCAAGTCAGTGGCGGTTATTTCGCCGACCCGGGGCGCAAAGACGTGCCCGATCTGGCCGACGTGGGCTTCCCCATTGCCGAGATTGCGGCGGACGGCAGCTGTGTCGTCAGCAAAGCCACCGGCACCGGTGGCCAGGTGGACACGCGCACGGTGAAAGAACAACTGCTGTACGAGATTCACGACCCCGCTGCCTACCTAACGCCCGATGTGGTGGCCGACATCTCGCAGGCCGAAGTGACACAACTCAGCGCCGGCCGTGTGCGGCTCAGCGGCGTGCGCGGCCACCCGCGAACATCCACATTGAAGGTTTGCGTGTTTTTCGACGGCGGCTGGCTGGGCGAAGGCGAAATCTCTTACGCCGGCCCGAACGCTGAAGCCCGCGCGCGGCTGGCGATGGACGTTCTGCAAAAGCGCTGCGGCGCGCAACTGGCGCTGCGCTTTGACTTCATAGGCCTCGTCAGCGTGTTGGGCGACGACGGCAACCGTGCGCTGCGCGCGCTTGCCGATGCGCCCGCCGGCCTGCAAGACCTGCGCCTGCGCGTGGCGGCGCGGCACGAAGACGCGGCGCTCATCGACCACCTGCTGCGCGAAGTGACGGCGCTGTGGACCTGCGGCCCGGCCGGTGGTGGCGGTGTGCGCACCCACAAAAGGCAGCGCCTGTCGATGCAGTCGGCTTTGGTGCCGCGCAGCAGCGTGGTGGCGCGTTACGAATTTCTGGCTTGATGGTGGCGACGATGCAGACGCCTGCCGCCACACCCACCACAGCGCCCACCACAGCGCCCAAGTCTGCATCCACGCTCTACGACTTTGCCCATGCGCGCACCGGCGACAAAGGCAACCGCATCAACATCAGCCTGATCGCGTATGGCGCCGCGCACTACGACTGGCTGGTGCAGCAAGCCACCGTTGACCGCGTGCGCGCCCACTTCGCCCACCGCCAGCCCACGCAGGTGCAACGTTATCTGCTGCCCAAACTGGCGGCGATGAACTTTGTGCTGGACGATGTGCTAGACGGTGGTGTGAACGACACGCTGAACCTGGATATGCACGGCAAGGCGCTGTCGTTTTATCTGTTGACTTTAGCCGTTATGCCGCCACCGTTGCCGAAGCCGATTTAACTGGCTGCGCCGACGCCGCTGCGGCCAGTCAACCCGGTGTGTCGGCTTCGGCTTCAGGCCACAGCGCTGGAAAGTAAAAACGCAGCGCGTGCAGCGGCAGCCCAAAACGCACCTTGCCCTGCACCGTGTCGCTGCGCAGCAAGCCGCGCGCGACCAGCGCCGACAGCAGGCTGACCGCCGTGCGCTCACCCAGGCCGGTCATGCGTTTGAATTCACCACGCTCGATCTCGGTGCCGCTTAAAAACAGGTAGTGCAGTGGCCGCAGCGCTTCCAGCCTGACGCCTGATCTCTGCGTCTCTTGTTCGAAGCTCAGGCAGGCTGCCAGGCGGCGTTCGATGTGGCCCAGCGCCAGCATCGAACGCATGAAAACCACCTGGTCCAGACACAAGTCAAAGCAGTAGTCGATCCAGGCCACCAATGCGTTTTCGCTCAAGTTGCCACGGCCATCCAGGTCGCCTTGGCGGGGTTCGTCGGCGGCAGCCAGCAAGGCGTAGTAACGGTCCACCGACCGCGCATAACCGCGCAACGGTGACCACAAGCCCCCCGTGTAGCCCAAAGCGCTGAGCAGCGTGTGCGTGTGCAGCCGCATCACGCGGCCGTTGCCATCCACAAAGGGGTGTATCCAACCCAGCCGCTGGTGCGCGGCAACCAGCGCCACCAGCGCCGCTTCACCGCGCCGCACGCCACCGTAAACCTGGCCCCAGCGCTGCAGAAAAGTTTGCAAGCTGGCAGCAGTGGGTGCCACGTGCTGGCCGACGCTGACCGCGCGCGTTCTGAACTGGCCGGGTTCGATGACAGCGCTTTCATCAGTGGCCCGGTCGGCGCTTGGCAGGCGCGTGAACAAGGTGTGGTGAATGTCGGCAACGGCTGCGGGGGTGTACAGCGCCGCCGCGCCGGCGTCCCCTGCGTAACGCGCTTCAAGTTCAGCCTCGGCGTCGATATGGGCGATGGCCAGGCGCTGGCGTGCCGCCAGTTTGGCGTCGTGGGAATAGTCCTTGCGCAGCGCCTGCTCCAGTTCATGGGGCCGTGTGTGTTGGCCCTCAATGCGGTTGGAGTAATACGAGTTCATCGCGCGCAGCACCACACGCAACTCGGCAGCGATGGGCTGGCTGGCCAGCGCGGTGGCGGCGCGTGCCAGGTCATGCGCTTTAGCCAGGAGTGGCTCCAGCCGGGCGGCGGACGGCAGCAGCGGTTCAAACTGGTGGGGTGCGTTGTACATTGCAATCATTTATGCGTACATTGAATTTAGCCTTAGCTATTGTTACATAAACACTTTTAGTTATTTTTGCCAATTATTTTGCTGACATTGTTGCAAAGGTTATGACGCCTCTTATGCGTTGACCTGCCGAACCGGGCGGCGGGCCAGCAGGCGCCCATTCAGCCCGCCGGTGTGGCGGTGCAGGACGCCCTGGGTGCGGCAGCTATGATGGCCGGTTGCACTCCACCAGCCCATTCATGCCGCCCTTGCCTGAAGACAAACCCACCAGCTTGTCGGCACCGGCAGGTGACAAGCGTGCGCCGCGCGAAACTGCTGATGACTGCGCCCCGCGCGAGTCGCTCGAAGCCCGCGCGCTGCGCGTGCGTGGCGCCCGCACCCACAACCTGAAAAACATCGACCTCGACATCCCCAA
>JAYUPP010000310.1:0-8365 GCA_043760045.1 Betaproteobacteria bacterium | reverse complement strand
CGGCTGCCCACGCTTCAGTTCAGGTCGTAAGACACCTGAAACATCAGGCCCGCGTCACCCAGCATGTGCGCCGTGGTGGCCAGGCGCGGCGTGAACTGCCAGCCCATGGACAACAGCGCACCGGGCGAAAAGCCGCGGTAGTTCAGCGGCACCTTGTGCTGGAACTTGCCCCGGTAGCCGTACATCAGGCCCGCCGAGGCCTGGCCAAACCACTGCGGGTGGTCAAACAGCGTCGGAAACCTTTTGCCCACATACAGGTAGCTGCTGGGTTGGCCAAAAGAATTGCTGAAGTAGGAAGCGCCGGCGATCCAGTTGTCACCGCGTTGCCGCTCAACGCCGATGGCCCAGACCTGGCGGTGTTCTTCGCTGGGCCGGAAATGATGCGAGAAGGGCGACACCACCCAGCGCCAGTGGCCGCTGTTGTGCCAGGCCTGCCAGTCGGTGGCGGTGCGCCAGTTGCGCGCCAGCAAGCCTTCGCTTTCGGCGGGCGCGCTGGGCACCGGCGGGCTGGCGGCGCTGGCACTGCTGGAGGTGCTGGCAGTGCTGAAGGTGCTGCTGGCCGAGACTGCGGTTGTGTCAGCGACCTGTGCGTAAACATTGCCAGCCATGAATAAGGCCAGGATGAAGGCTGCTGAAGCTGTGGGTTCGTTGAACGGCATGCCGGAAATTGTCGCAGCAGGAATGCGCCCGCCACATCGGCTGTCGCGCCGCGCCTGTTTGCAGGCAGCGGCATGTGCCACTGTTTCGCCGTTAGCCGGGTGCGCGTGGCTGGGCAGCCAGGAAAACCAGATTGCGCTGCGCCCAACACCCGGCCGGCCCGCCGGGCTGGCCGCTGATGAAACATTGTTCAGGCCCAACGACGAACGCTGGCTGGCGCCGGTGCGCAGCGCCGAAGGGGCCGACCAGCAGCTGGCGCTGTGGTGGTTGCCACACCGCAACCCGGCTGCGCCCACGTTGCTGTACCTGCACGGCACCTTTCGCAACCTGTATCAGAACCTGCCCAAGATCAACGCGCTGCGCGATGTCGGTTTTTCCGTGCTGGCGGTGGACTACCGGGGCTGGGGCGACAGCAGTGCCATCCGGCCTGATGAAAACAGCATCACCACCGATGCGGCCCTGGCTTGCGCTGAACTGCAGCGGCGCCAGCCGCGCCCGGCGCGGCGTGTCGTCTACGGGCACTCGATGGGCGGCGCGGTGGCGGTGCGGCTGGCGGCCGGTTTGCCGGCCGGTGAGGTCGGCGCGCTGGTACTGGAAAGCTCCTTCACCAGCATGCCCGACATGGCGGCCGGCGCGGGCTGGTTCGGCCGCTTCGTCAGCTGGTTCACCTCGCTTCAATTTGATTCGCTGTCGCGCATGGCGGCTGTCAAGGCACCGCTCTTGCTACTGCTGCACGGCAGCGCCGACACCACCGTGCCGGTGGCACTGGGCCGGCGCCTGCGTGACGCCGCACCTGCCGCTGCGGCTGTGCGCTGGGTGGAAATATCCGGCGGCACACACAGCCGGCTGCACAGCGAAGCCCCCGACATTTACAACGAAGCTTTCAGGACCCTCATGAATCAACTGGCCACACTGGAAAACCGCGCTGCACCGGCTGCACCCACCGTTGGCGCATCACCTTCTGCAGGCTGAAAATACATGCCGCCTTTTGTCGATTTCAAAAACGTCTGGCTGGCCTACAACGAAGAGCTGCAGGCCCAGGGCCACTATGCGGTGGAAGACATTTCGCTGCAGGTGGGCCGGGGTGAATTCATCGCCATCGTGGGCCCCAGCGGCTGCGGCAAAAGCACGTTCATGAAGCTCACCACGGGGCTGAAGATGCCCAGCAAAGGCAGCATCACGATAGGCGGCGCGCCCGTCACCGGCCCGCTGAAGATCAGCGGCATGGCTTTCCAGGCCCCCAGCCTGCTGCCCTGGCGCACCACGGTAGACAACGTGCTGCTGCCGCTGGAAATCGTCGAGCCTTTTCGCAGCCAGTTCAAAAGCAAGCGCAAGGAATTTGTTGCGCGTGCCCGTGAGCTGCTGCAAAGCGTGGGGCTGGCGGGTTATGAAGACAAGTTTCCGTGGCAACTGTCGGGCGGCATGCAGCAGCGCGCCAGCATTTGCCGCGCGCTGGTGCACGACCCGCAGATGCTGTTGCTTGACGAACCTTTTGGGGCGCTGGACGCCTTTACGCGCGAAGAGCTGTGGTGTGCGCTGCGCGACCTGCACGCGGAGAAGAAGTTCAACGTCATTCTCGTCACGCACGACCTGCGCGAAAGTGTGTTCCTGGCCGACACCGTTTACTGCATGAGTAAAAGCCCGGGCCGTTTTGTGGTCAAACGCGACATCGACCTGCCGCGCCCACGCGACCTGGAAGTGACCTACACCCCGAAGTTCACTGACATCGTGCATGAACTGCGCGGGCACATCGGTGCCCACCGCAGCAAAGTGGGCCCACCCGCAGGCCCCACCTCGGCGGGGCTTGCACCGTGAAGATCTCAAAAACCACTGAGCGCTGGTCGCCGCTGATCGTGCTGGCGGCCATCCTGCTGCTGTGGCAGCTGCTGGTGACGCTGCTGCGGGTGCCCGACTACATCTTCCCCAGCCCCTGGCAAATCACACTGCAGTTCGCTGAGTTTTCCGGCCCGTTGCTGCAAGCCGCGTGGCGCACCTTCTGGGTCACGATGCTGGGTTTTGGCATCAGCATCGTGGTGGGTGTGATGTTGGGTTTTTTGATCGGCTCCAGCCGCCTCATCTACACCGCGCTTTACCCGCTGATGGTGGGCTTCAACGCCATCCCCAAAGCCGCCGTGGTGCCCATTTTGGTGGTCTGGTTCGGCATCGGCCTGGGGCCGGGCATCATCACGGCATTCCTGATCAGCTTTTTCCCCATCACCGTGAACATCGCCACCGGACTGGCCACCCTGGAACCCGAACTTGAAGACGTGCTGCGTGTGCTGGGCGCCAAACGCTGGGACGTGCTGGTGAAGGTGGGCTTGCCGCGCTCGATGCCTTACTTCTACGGCTCGTTGAAGATCGCCATCACGCTGGCTTTTGTCGGCACCGTGCTGGCTGAAATGACAGCGGGTGACAGCGGCATCGGCTACCTGATACAAACAGCCGGCAGCCAGCAGCGCACGCCGCTGGCGTTTGCCGGCCTGGTGACCATCGGCGCGATGGCGATGGCGATGTATGAACTCTTCAGCTGGGTTGAAAAACGCACCACCGGCTGGGCGCATCGCGGCAGCCAGGGCAGCAATTGAGCCCCTTTTTCCGGGTGCGGTGCAACGGCCCGGTTCATGAAACACTTGTGCATTGACCCCTCTTCAAACTGCTTTGAACCCCACGCCCACACCGATGATGAACGCCATGACCCACGAACAAGTGCTGGCCGCGCTGCGCGCAGCCAACGTGGTTGCCCAGCGTTCGCTGCAGCAAGGCCACCACCCCTTTGGTGCCGTGCTCATCGGCCCGCAGGGCGACCGCGTATGGCTGGAACAAGGCAACGTAGACACCGTCAACCACGCTGAAGCCGTGCTGGCGCGGGCCGCTGCGGCGCGCTGGGACACCAACACGCTGTGGGCCTGCACACTCGTCAGCACGGTCGAGCCCTGCGCCATGTGCGCCGGCACGCAATATTGGGCCCACATCGGCCGCCTGGTTTACGGCATGAGCGAAACGCGGCTCTTGTCCATCACCGGCAACCACCCGCAAAACGCCACGTTGAACCTGCCGTGCCGCCACGTTTTTGCCGCGGGCCAGAAAACCGTGGAAATCATCGGCCCGGTGCCTGAGGTGGAAGAAGAAATAGCCGCCCTGCACCGCGACTTCTGGCGCCAGCGCGGCTGAACGCGGGCCGGGGGTTGCCGATGGCACGCTTGCATAAGGCCGCAGGCACGTTGACCGCAGGGGCTGGCTGGCGCGCTGGACTTTTGGCTGCAGTATGGGCAGTCTTGCTGGCGGCTTTGCTGGCAACCTCTGACGCTGCGGCGCAGCCGCTGCCGGCGTCAACACCCCGCTTCGCGCTGCTGCTTGACCCGGGTGCCCCCTGGCTGCCGGCCAGCGTGTTCAGCCCGCAAGACCGCGCTGCCGCCGCCGCAGCGCCGCCGCTGCGGGTGGCGGTGGCGCGCGGTGGTGTGGCCGGCCAGGTGGAAGTGGCCGCAGCTGGCGAAGTGCAGGGCGCGCAGGTGCAGTTGCTGTTGGCCGTGGCGCGCCAGCTGGGCTTGCAGTTTGCGCCGCTGGTGCTGGCCGACGAGGCTGCCGTGCTGCAGGCGCTGCAAGACGGCCGTGCCGACCTGGCGCTGGCGGTGGCGGTGCCGCCTTTGAACACCGCAGCGCCACCCCCTGGCCTGGTCTACAGCCTGGGCACCGGCGCGCAGCCGCTGGCCTGGCTGCTGCTGCGTGAGGCGCGCCCGATGTCGTTGGACCAGGCGCGCATCGCCCACCTGGGCCATGCCGACCCGGCAGCGGCCGACCGCCTGCGCCGCCACCACCCCGGGGCCACGCTGCTGCCTGAGGGCAGCGCACTGCAGGCCTTGCAGGCCGTGCTGGAACGTCGCGCCGACGCTTATGTGGGCAACTTGCTGGCCGCATTGGCGGTGCTGCAGCAAACGCCGTTGCCGGGGCTGGAACTGCGCCAGGTGTGGCCGGGTGAAGCCGGCCACCGCCACCTGGCATTGCGTGCCGAACATGCGGCCTTGCTGCCAGCCTTCAACAAAGCCATTGCCGCGTGGCGCGCCACCAAGCTGCCGCACCAGGCGGTGCTGGCTGTGGCGCAACGGGCTGCGCCGCAACTGCGTGCGCCACTGGCTTTGCCGGCCGATGGGGCGGGTGCCGACACGGCCGTGATGAACGGTTTGCTGCAGGCGACTTATGCACTGAGCGGCAACGCTGCCCAGCGCCTGCCGCTGGCTGAGCGCAGCAGCTGGCGGGTGGGTGTGCTGAAAAACAGCAGCGCGCCGGCTGGCGGCATTGCCAACAACCTGAGCGGCCTGGACAGCGGGGGCCGGCACACCGGCGCTGCGGCCGACATGCTGCAGGAACTGGCGCTGCGCCTGGGCCTGGTGCTGCAACTGCAGCCCTTCGACACCGAAGCGGCAATGCTGGAGGCGCTGCGCGCCGGCCAGATCGACCTGCTGCCACTGCTGCAGCACACGCCGCAAGAGGCAGCGGGCCTGCAGTTCACCCTGCCCTGGCTGGAACTGCCGCAAGTGCTGGTGGGTGCCGAATCAGGCACCTTGTACTGGGGCCTGGACACCCTGCGCGGCCGCCGCCTGGCGCTGGCCACGGTGCACCCGCTGCGCGCCGAAGTGCAGCGGCTGCACCCCGGCATTCAATTGCTCGACGCGGCCAGCGGCGCCGAAGCGCTGGCCCTCGTGCGCACGGGTGCGGCCGACGTGGCGATGGACATCAAACCGGTGGTGCAACAGCAACTGGGCAGCGCCGCCGGGGCGGGCCTGCGGGTGCTGGGCGACGTGCCCGAATTCACCGCCCGCTACCGCGTGGCCGTGCCCGACAGCCAGCGCCGGCTGCTGCCGCTGCTGGACGCGGCGCTGGCTGACATCGACACCAGCGAACGCCAGCGCTCGGTGCGCCGCTGGCTGGTGACGGAGCCGGTGGCACAGCGGCCTTGGTGGCAACACCGCAGCGCCACCGCACTGCTGGCCGTTGCTGCACTGGCCCTGGCCGGCCTTGCCGCCTGGGGTTGGTGGCCGCGCTTGTGGGTGCGCAGAGCGGTGGGTCAAGGCCAGCCTGCAGACTTCGACAGTGCTCCGGAAGCGCAGGCGTTTGAGCCTCAAACAGCGCCTTCAACGCGCGGCACCGTGCCTCTGGAAACCCTGTTGCAAGCCGTGATGGCGCCGCACTACAAGGCCGCCGAGCGGGCCGGGCAGCGGTTGCACTGGTCGGTGGACGAAGCCTTGCCGCAGCGCATCGCTGCCGACCCTGAAAAGCTTTCAGAACTGCTGGACCTGCTGCTGTCACGGGCGCTGGCGCTGACGGCACCGCAGCACGGCCAGGGCCGCCTGGCCTTCAAGGCGCGACTTGGGCAACTGGACAACGGCCACGCGGCGCTGCTGCTGAGCGTCAACGTGTCGGCCGCCAGCCCTGGCCCTGAAGCCACACAAGACCCGCGCATCGTTCGCGCGCAGGACCTGGCGCTGGCCTTGGGCGGCGACCTGGTGCTGCGCAGCCGCGAAGGCGTGGGTCATGCGGTCAGCGTGCGGGTGCCGCTGCGGGTGCGGCCACAAAACTCTGACCCGGCGTCTGGCTGACAAGCGCAAAACGGCAGGCTGACGGGTTCATGGCCGCAAGCCGGAGCAACGCGGCCAGCGACCCGCAGCGCTGCTCTTGTCGGGTGCGCGGCGCTGTCACCCAACAGGTGAACTTTGTCGTCGCCAAAAAACTCAATGCTCATGCGGTGTTACCTGCGCAGGAGAGCGGTCGACTGCTGTTTCCAGGTTCAAGGACCGCTCGCCCAACGCGACGGGCGGGGTGGGGCGGGCGTCGGCATGACGTTCAAGCCAGACACCAGGCTGCGAAGCGTTCCCACAGGCCGTGTGTCAGGGCCCAGCCCGAGGCGAGCACCAGGCCGACACCGGCAACACGGCACCCCAACATGGCGATCTGCAGCGGTGAGGCCCTGGCGCCAAAAGTGTGCGTGCCAAAGCCTGCCAGCGCCTCCACAACCACGGGGTGGCCACCAGCGCCGGCGCCGGCGCCGAGCCGAGTGCAAAACCCGCCATCACCAGCGCACCGCCTTGGGCGCCGCTGGCCAAAGCCGACAGCAGCAAAGCCGCCTGCGAAGCGCCGCAAGGCCAGGCCATCCACGCCAGGCCGGCCGCCGTGGCGCGCAGCGGCCGGCCATGGCTTTGCAGCCATTGCACCGGCGCGGAAGCCCGCTGCACTGCGCTGGCAGCCCCCTGCCAACGCCGCGCAGGGCGCGCCGCACCTCACCGCGCAGGGCGGCGATGCGGCCACACCCATCGCCAGGCCGGCGAAGATCAGTGGTGCGTCCATCAAGTGACCGTCGCGCGGCTCATCGGCTGTCCTGCGATGCGTTCAACTTTTTCGGTTCAAGCGACAGCAGCGCCGTCACCGCGCTGGCCGTTGATGTCGCGGCCCAGAAGATGAAAAAAGTGACGGTGTAAACCGCTTCCGTTGACCAGGCCAACGGTGAGCTGTTGAACCCGTGCAGATCGGCCGGATCAACCACCGCAAAAACCAGCGTCTCCAGCACAGCCGCCGCCATGAAAGACGGCCCCAGGATCCTCAAGAGTCGCGGCTTCATTGACGTGTCTGTGAACTGTTATTGGACCTCGCCACTTTCAAGCTCGTGACCATCCAACTCGAAGCGCGCTTGTTCGACGCGCTGGCCTCGATGATCCAGCAGCAGGTGCACCGGTTGGTGGTGGCCGAAGGCGAGCGCATACACGGGCTGCTCGAGCAGCTTGATCTGCTCGGCTATTTGTCGAACCATTCCGACCTGATCACGGTGCAGATCGTGCGGGCGCAGGACCTGCCCGCTTTGCAGGCGGCTGCAATGCAGATCACCCGACCGGTGGCGCTGCTGTACCGCGGCGGCACGGCGGTACAGCAGATCGGCAAACTGGTGCTGGCGCTGAATGCCAAGCTGTTTGAACGCACCTGGCAGCTGATTGCGCCACCCGGCCTGCTGGCCGCCAGCCGCCTGTTCGTGATGGGCAGCGAAGGCCGCGGTGAACCACTGCTGCTGCGGGCCGGCTGCGGGCCAACATGGCCACCGACCTCAGCGACAGCCTGCATTTCATGATGGCGCTGAAACTGAAGGCCGGCCTGGACGAAACCGACAGCGGTCGCAGCGTGAGTGGCGTTGTGGCGACCGACCGGCTCAGCGGCCTGGAGCGTGACTTGCTGAAAGATGCGCTGGCGGTGGTGAAACGTTTGAAGGCGCTGCTGCGGCACCAGTTTCACCTGGAGAGTTGATGAAAAAGTGGTGGTCCCAAGTTAGGCGAATCTGGATGTTAGGCCGATTGACTGATCCGCATTTCGCCTTCATGTACGACGCGCCACCCGCTGGTGAATGGGTGGCGCTGGACCGCGAAACCACCGGCCTGGATGTGAAGCGCGACCGCATCATCGCGATCGGCGCCGTGCGCATCGTGGGCAACAGTCTGCTGACGAGCCAGCGCCTGCAACTGCTGGTGCGACCCGAACGTGGGCTGAACACCGACAGCGTGCGGGTGCACCGGCTGCGCGAACAAGATGTCGCGCAGGGCATGAAGCCCGAGCAGGCCCTGCGCCAGCTGCTGGAATTCATCGGCAGCCGGCCGCTGGTGGGCTACGACCTCGAATCTGACGTGGCCATGGTGAACCGCGAAATTCGGCCGCTGCTGGGGGTGGGCCTGCC
>JAYUPP010000309.1:0-26425 GCA_043760045.1 Betaproteobacteria bacterium | reverse complement strand
TCGGCGACTGGACGCGCGTGGCCAGCGTCAACGTTCAGCTGCGGGTGGTGTCTAGCGAAAGCGGCGTCGCCGATGCGCCCCAGGCCTATCCCGGCTTCGACGGCATGGCGGTTACGCCCGTTGACCAGCGCCTGCGCCGCACCTACGCCACCGTGGTGGCTTTGCGCAACTTGCTGCCATGACGCCTTGGCTCGGTGCCGCCCCAACCCCGGCGCGTCGCCAGCAAGGTCTGGCCTTGGTGGCCGTGATGCTGCTGCTGATGGTGGCGATGCTGATGGCCGTGGCAGCGCTGCGCACGGTCAATCTGGAGGAGCGCATGGCCGGCCACGCGCGCGACCGTCAGGTCGCTTTCCAGATGGCCGAGGCGGCGTTGCGTGACGGTGAACAAGTGATCGCTGGCGACACCGACGGGCCCTTCATGCCGCTGCGTCCAGGCCAGTTCACCAGCGCCTGCAGCAACGGCCTGTGCCGGTCGACACCCGGCGGCGCTGCGGCCTGGACGACCTTCACTGAGGCTGATTGGGCCGGCACCAAGACCTGGGCCTATGGCGCAACCACGGGTGCTGCGGCACTGGCCGGCGCCGTTGCGGCGCCCCGCCTGGCCATCGAATACCAGGGCACAGCTCAGCCCATCGAACCCGGGCGGCCTTGTGTGGCGCTCTTTCTCATCACGGCCCGTGCCCGCGGCGCCACCGCCGCAGCCGAAGTGATCCTGCAATCCGTCTATCGCCACCGATCGGGTGAATGTTATGCAGCTGTCTGAATGCAGGTTCTCGTCCACTCGACACGTTCGACGGGCCGCCTGCGGTGTGGCGCTTGCGCTGCTGCTGGTGACGGCGCTGCTGGTGGCGCGCGCGGCCGCTACTTTTGACCCCCATCAACAACCCATGGGCTGGACCACGCGGCCGGCGCTGACGTCCAATGCGCTGAAGTCGGGGGCCGAGGTCGTCTACCGCGCCGAGTACAAAGCGGGCCTGTGGACCGGCACCGTGCGTGCCAACTACATCAACGCCGACGGCGTCGTGCAGGGCAACAGCCCCTGGGTCGGCAACGACACCGCCAACATCCTGGCGACCACACATTGGGACACCTCGCGGCGCATCGTCACACGCACCACGGCGGGTGCCAATGTGCCTTTTCGCTGGGCATCGCTGGACGCCAGCCAGCAGGCGGCCCTGGGCGGCGGCACCACCGGGCCGCAGATGCTGAACTTCCTGCGCGGCGAGCGCAGCAACGAGGCGCCGGCGGGGTTGAAGTTCCGCACCCGCACGTCCGTGCAGGGCGACATCCAGCAGTCCACGCTGCTCTACTGGAACCACGCCAATGCGCAGAAGCGGCTGTATGTCGGCGGCAACGACGGCATGTTGCATGTCTTCAACGCCACCAGCGGCAGCGAAGTGTTTGCCTACGTGCCGTCGATGATGACGGCGCGGCTGCCGGCGCTGGCAGCCAACCCTTATGTGCACAACCTGTACGTCAATGGCGGCCTGGCGATGGCCGACGTGATGATCAACGGCACGCCCCGCGCCTTGCTCGCCGGCGCCCTGGGGGGCGGCGGCAAGGGCCTGTTCATGCTCGACATGACAGACCCGGCGCCGATCAGCGAAGTGGCCGCTGCAAACGTGATCAAGTGGGAGATCAGTGCGGCCAGCACCGGTTTTGCCAATCTGGGCTACACCTACGCCGCGCCACGCCTGGCACGCATGAACAGTGGCACCGCTGCCGTCGTGGTGGGCAACGGTTATCTCAACTCGGGCAGCGGCCGGGCGTCGCTGTTCATCGTCAATGCCGACACCGGTGCGTTGATACGCGAGATCGACACCGGCAGCGGCAGCACTGCAAGCCCGAACGGCCTGTCCACCGTGACGGCCGTGGACACCGATGCCGACGGGCGCGTTGACTACGCGTATGCGGGTGACATCGATGGCAACCTGTGGCGTTTCGACTTGCGCAGCATCGACCCTGCGGCGTGGTCGGTGAGCAAGCTGCACACCACGTCGCCGGCGCAGGCCATCACCACCGCGCCGGCAGTGGTCAACCACCCGCTGGGGGGGCGCATGGTGATCTTCGGCACCGGGCGCATGCTCAGTGCTGCGGACGAGAGTGACACCGCAGTCCACTTTGTCTACGGCATCTGGGACGGCGCGCCCGTGGCCAACACCAGCTGGCTCGAGCAGACGATCACCGAGTTCACCTCAGGCACGGATCGGCTGCGGCGGGTCTCCAGCCATGCACCCAGCTGGGCCAGCGGCGGCCACCGAGGCTGGCGGCTGACGCTGACCGGCGGCGAGCGCGTGGTCGGCGAGTCGCCCTTCGTCATCGATGACCGCTTCTATTTCACGACCACCAACCCGACGGTGGCGGCGGCAGCAGAGGGCCAGGCCAGCGGCAGCACCTGGCTTATGGAGGTGAGTTTCCTCACGGGTGGCAGCCCGCCGCTGCCCATCTTCGACATCAACGACGACAACAAGATAGACAGCGCCGACAACCTGGGCGGCACCGTCATCGTCGGCAAATATCTCGGCGCGGGCATCGCGTCGCAACCCGTGTTGGTGGACCTTGCGTCCTTCAGCATGACGCTGTTTAACCAGCAGTCCGACCTCGACTACAGCCTGCCCACCCCCAGCGCCGACCGCGGCGTATCCGGCGGACACTTCGATGTGGACTTCTACGCCACCACGGGAACGAGTTTCGCCAAGATCAAGCACGTGCACGAATACGACGACAAGTACAACGTGACGGGGGTCAACATGCTCAACGCGAGCGACGCCATCTTCAACCTGGGCAGCAAGCTGGGCACCAGCGTGGCCTTCAAGGTGCTGGTCGCCAACCAGTACCTCAACCCCGCTTCAACGCTGTCGATCGGTGGCGGCGCTTTCGTCAACGTCAAGGCTTATGGTGGCCTGACCACGGCCGGCAGCGCTGCGGCCGCACTGGGAGGCCTGTCGGGTTACACGCTGGGCGCGACGACGCCGGTGAACACTCTGGCCTGGAAGCTGCCGCTGGATGCCTTCAAGTCCAAGGACTGGTGGGGCGACGGCGGCATCGCGCGTTCCGGACTGATGCCGTCGCAGACCGGTTGCGTCAACCGGGTGACTGCCGACGGCAGCACACCCACGCTGGGGCCCAACGGTGAACGCCACAACGGCGCGTTGACGATCCAGATCATCAAGGCTGCGACGCCCGACACGGCGCTGGAATTGAATTGGCCTGCCGGCGGCGCCAAGTACGGCTGGCGCATCAAGCAGAGCGTGTTCACGACCTACGTGCTGGCCGAGTACACCACCTTCTGGCACCACCCCAACGGCAAGTGCTACGGCGACGCCGGCTGGGTGCCCAATCCACCCGAGGACAACTCGCCGCCCGGCGGCAGCGCCACCGCCAGGGCAGCCGGCTCGATGGACCCCAACGACGGAGCCTTCCTTGCCGCGCCGGCAGGCGTGACGGTGACCGGCACCACAACCACGGTCAACGGCAACGTGACCACGATCGTGGTCACCTACTCCGATAGCAAGACCGAGCGCACCGTCATCACGGTCAATGACGATGGCACCGAGTCGGTGACGATGACAGGCCGCGACGGCACCACCACCACCGGCACACGCATGTCGGCGGGTTCGTTGAGCAGTGCGCCGCAGGAGATCCTGCAGCCGTCACGGCGCATCAACTGGCGCGAGGTCGTCAGGCCATGATGCATCGGACCCCAACCCGCGTGAAGTTCAACCCCCACATCACGGCAGGGCAGCGCCATGAATGACACCAGATTTCCCGGCCCGCAAAGCAGCCGCGGTGTGACCTTGATCGAATTGATGATCGCGATGGCCATCGTCGCCATTTTGGTTGGCGTGGCGTACCCGTCGTACATGGACTCGGTGCGCAAGGGCCGACGCGCAGACGCGCAGGCCGTGATGCTCGAAGCCGCTCAGTTCATGGAACGTTTTGCAACCGAGAACCTGCGCTATGAGCAGACGCGCGCCGGGGTGGCAGTGGCACTGCCGGCGCAACTGAGCAAGGCGCCCAGGGACGGTTCGACGCAGCACTACACGATCTCGTTGCAGGCCGTGACCCCGAGCACCTACACCTTGCGCGCAGTGCCCAGCGGCAGCATGCTGAACGATGCCTGCGAAACGATGACGCTGACGGACACCGGTGTCAAAGGCGCCAGCAAGCCAGACTGCTGGCGCCGCTGACCGGGGGGCTGCGCTGCTCGGCAGCGGCACAGGCTGTCACGTTCGACAGCGCCCTGACGCGGGGCATCCCGTTCCGGGAACACGTGTACGGGCCGCGAACTTTGAAGCGTTCGTCACACACCGACTGGCGTTCGAGCTGCTCGATGGCGCACGCCGGGCAACTGGAACACGGCCCGGTTGTTGATGCCCGCTGTGGCGGCTTGCAAAACCGGCAGGCGTTTGATCATCTGCGTGGTTGCAGCGCCCCTATCGGCCAGCGACTGGATCACGATGCCGACGCCCTGCTCACGCACCCACGCGGCCTTGTAGCGCTCCTGCGGCACCGTCCACGCATTGCGCAGCGTGACCACGGGCAGGCCCAGGTGCACCGTTTCGCTCAGACAGCCCGGGCCGGGCTTGCCGTTGTAAAAGTCGCTCAGGCACATCACCGAGGTGACGTCGTCGGTGAAGCCGAACACCACCTGGGGCGCACTGCGGGTGAGCGCGCGCCAGCGCGCGCCCAGCGCCTGGTGGCGACCGCACAGCAGCACCAGCTTGCAAGTTGCCGAAGGGCGCCGCTACGAACCAGCAGACACCAGCAAGTACCAGTAGCGGGATCACAAATGCCAGCGGCTGTAGCGGGGCGAGGAGCGGCATTCACCAGCCCCTGGCGGCACCGGCGCCGTGCAGGTGACGGGCCCAGGCAGAGCTGTGGCGAACCGGGCCTGGGCCGGCAGGGCCCGGCAGGGCTGGCGGAACTGAGGCTACAGTTGACCAACCCTATGGTTTCGACAAAACACCCATGATTCCCACCCACGTCACGCTGGTTGAAGTGGGCCCCCGCGACGGCCTGCAGAACGAAGCGCAGCCGGTTGCCGCTGCGCACAAGATCGAGCTCGTGCACCGGCTGCAAGCGGCGGGCTGCCGTGAGATTGAAGTCACCAGCTTTGTCAGCCCCAAGTGGGTGCCGCAGATGGCCGACAACGCAGTGGTGTTGGCCGGCCTGCAGCGCGCGGCCGGTGTGCGCGTCAGCGTGTTAACGCCCAACATGAAGGGTCTGGAAGCGGCGCTGGCTTTGCCGCGAGAACACCGGCCCGATGAGGTGGTGGTGTTTGCGGCCGCCACTGAAGCCTTCAGCCAGCGCAACATCAACTGCAGCATTGCACAAAGTGTTGAACGCTTTGCGCCTGTGGTGGTGGCCGCGCACGAAGCCGGGCTGAAGGTGCGCGCTGCGGTGTCGTGCGCCGTTGGCTGCCCCTACCAGGGCGAGGTGTCGGCCGATGAAGTGGAGCACGTGGTGACGCTGCTCAAAGCCATCGGCGTGGACCACTGCGGCATTGCCGACACCATCGGCGTGGGCACGCCGCTGCGTGTGCAAGCGGCGATGGAGCGTGCGCTGCGCCACTTTCCGCTGGCGGAAGTGAGTGGTCATTTTCACGACACCTACGGGCAGGCGCTGGCCAACACACTGGCCTGCCTGCAAATGGGCATCCACACTTTTGACAGCAGCATCGCCGGCCTCGGCGGTTGCCCTTATGCCAAAGGCGCCACCGGCAATGTGGCCACCGAAGACCTGGTCTTCATGCTGCACGGCATGGGCATCGCCACCGGCCTGGACCTTGACGCCCTGGTTGACGCCGGCGCCACTATCAGCCAGGTGCTGGGCCGCGCTCCGGTGTCGCGCGTGGCGCGTGCGATGCTGGCCAAACGCAGCAACGTGGTGGCATGAACGAACCCGTCGCCAGCCCCTGCATCAACATTTGCCAGATGGACGAGGCCACCGGCTGGTGCGCGGGCTGCCAGCGCACGCTGGACGAAATAGCAGGCTGGGGCCGGATGGACGATCGCCAAAAAACGGCTGTCTGGGCGCTACTGGAAAACCGCCGCGCCACCTGGCTGGTCTTGCAGGGCCCTCTCTCCGGTCAAGGACGAGGGAGTTAAAACCTGGCGCGCCATGAAAACCATCGTTTTTCACTTCGACCCCATCTCACCCTTTGTGCATCTGGCTTTCCACCAGCTGCCCGAGGCCCTGCAGGGCTGCAACTACGTAGTGGAATATCGGCCGGTGCTGTTTGCCGCGCTGCTGAAACACTGGGGCCAAAAAGGGCCGGCCGAGATCGAACCCAAGCGGGCCTGGACCTTTCGCCATGTGCAGTGGCTGGCACAGCAGCAGGGCATCACCTTGCAGGCCCCGCGGCAGCACCCTTTCAACCCGCTGCCGCTGCTGCGCCTGGCTCTGGCGGCCGGCCCTAACCGCCATGTGGTGCAGACGGTGCTGGCCCATGTCTGGCACGGTGGCTTGGATGCCAACGACCCTGCGCGCCTGGCCGCGCTGCGTGAGCAACTGGCGCCCGCGCGCGACCCCGACGGCGACGATGTCAAAGACGAGCTGCGTGCGCTGACCGAACAAGCGGTGGCGGGTGGCCTGTTTGGCGTGCCCACTTTCACGTTGCAAGGCCGCACCTTCTGGGGCCTGGACGCGCTGCCGATGCTGCGCGACGCGCTGCAGGGCGGGCCCTGGTTTGCGGGCCCGGGCTGGGACGAAGCCGCCATGCCGCGCGGCGGCATCGTGCGCAAGTGACCGCCACCAGTGACACCCCAGTGACCCCCACACCCGTTACCCCCACCACCCCGGCCCCTGGCCACAGCGCCGACAGCCGCTACGCCTGGCTGCGCCTCTTGTGCACGCTGGCGCTGATGACCATCGGCTCCAGCGCCATGTATGTGGTGGCGGTGGTGCTGCCAGCGGTGCAGGCCGAGTTCGGCACCAGCCGGTCTGAAGCGTCACTGCCCTACACGCTGATGATGGTGGGCTTCGGCCTGGGCGGCATCGCGATGGGCGGGCTGGCCGACCGGCGCGGTGTGGTGTGGCCGCTGATGATCGGCGCCGCCGGCCTGGGCCTGGGTTTTGCGGCTGCCGCAGCGGCCACGAGCATCCTGTGGTTTGCGCTCGCGCACGGGGTGCTGCTGGGGCTGTTTGGCAGCTCCACCACTTTTGCGCCGCTGGTGGCCGACACCTCGTTGTGGTTCGTGCGCCGGCGCGGCATTGCGGTGGCCATCTGCGCCAGCGGCAACTATCTGGCCGGTGCGCTGTGGCCACCCCTTGTGCAGCAGGTGGTGCAAAGCCACGGCTGGAGAACGGCCTATCTGGCGCTGGCGGTGTTCTGCGCCGTCACCATTCCTTTGCTGGCGCTGGGCATGCGGCCACGTCCACCGGCTGCCGTGCCTGCAGATGCAGGTGCGCCGCGTGCGCGCATCACACCATCAGAGCGTCCCTTCGGCCTGAGCATGAACCACGCCCAGGCCTTGTTGTGCCTGGCCGGCGTGGCCTGCTGTGTGGCCATGGCGATGCCGCAGGTGCACATCGTGGCCTATTGCGGCGACCTGGGTTACGGCGCAGCGCGCGGCGCCGAGATGCTGTCGTTGATGCTGGCCTGCGGCATCGTCAGCCGCATCGCTTCGGGTTTCATCTGCGACCGCATCGGCGGCATCCGCACGCTGCTGCTGGGCTCGGTGCTGCAGGGGCTGGCGCTGCTGCTCTTCATCCCGTTCAACGGCCTGGTGTCGCTGTATGTGATCTCGGCGCTGTTTGGCCTGTTTCAGGGCGGCATCGTGCCCAGCTACGCCATCATCGTGCGCGAACACTTCCCGCCTGCCGAAGCCGGTGCGCGTGTGGGCACGGTGCTGATGGCCACGCTCTTGGGCATGGCGCTCGGGGGCTGGATGTCGGGCAAGGTGTTTGACCTTGCCGGGTCGTATCAGGCCGCGTTTGTGAACGGTGTGTTGTGGAACCTGGTGAACCTGGGGGTGGTGCTGTTTTTGTTGCGGCGGGTGCTTGTGGCGCAGCGGGCACAACGCATCACGACCCCCGCAGCAGCGCACTGAGTTCTTCAGCGGCCAAAGTCTGACAAGCTCTTGGCGCTTGTATTGGCCAATGGCTGTGTTGCGGCCGTCGGTTGATACAGAGGCCTCCCCGATAATCTTCCTCACTTGCCGGGTGGGCGCAATGTACGAGACGGCAGTTGCGTCTTTTTACTGTTTAAACATACAGTTATCTGGTGGCGCTGCAGGGTGGCGCTCCGCCCCTGCCCCGAGAGGAATGCATGCCTTACGAACTCACCGACGAACAACGAAGCCGCTACCGTGCGACCTCGATCCGCTCCCAGCTCCGCAAGCAGCTGCTGCTGCGCGACCACAGCGAGGAGGCCCCAGTGAAAGGGATTGTGCTGGGCGAGAGGTTGGACCCTGACGACCTCATGCCGCTGATGGAGCTCAACGGGCTGTCCAGTCTGTCCCTCTTCGCCGGTGGCGGTGGCCTGGATCTGGGCTTTGAGCGTGCGGGCTTCGACCACCGTGCCTCATTCGAGATTCTGGATATCTGCGGGTCCACATTGCGTGCCAATCGCCCCGGCTGGGACGTGCGTGCAGGCGAGACCGCCGGCGATGTTTGCTCGGCTGTATTCGCACCGTTTCGCGGCGTGGACGTGGTTCACGGCGGGCCGCCCTGCCAACCCTTTTCGACAGCCGGCAAGCAGGCGGGCGCCGCTGACCCACGCAATATGTGGCCGGACTTTGTCCGCTGCGTGCTTCAGACTCGGCCCCGCGCCTTCATTGCTGAGAATGTGCCTGGCATGCTCGACCGCAAGTTCGAGGGCTTCGTCGCCGAGAACATCATCGCCCCGCTGGAGGCGAGCTACACCCTCTTCAAGTTCAAGCTTGCCGCCCATGACTTCGGTGTGCCGCAGGCCCGCCGTCGCGTGTTTTTTGTCGGTTTCCGCACCGCAAGAGACGCATCGCGCTGGATGCAGCCGACGCCAACTCATGGTGACGTCGAAGACCTGTTCGGACCTCTGTTGCCTCGCAATACCGCTCGGCAAAGTCTAGGCTTACCCGACATCGGCTACGACGACGTGGCGCCTACTTTGCGCTCGGGCTTTACAGGCCCGCGCAAAACGACCGGCGTCTTGAACAGCAAGGCTTCGTTGATGGTCTGGAGCAACCTGCAGGTATGGCCCAACGGCGTGCAGCCCGGCCGATCTATCGCCGACGCATACCCGCCCGAGAACGGTCACTTTCGCATGTCTGTCGATGACTGCGCGCTGCTTCAGGGTTTTCCGGCCGACTGGCGCTTCAGCGGCGCGGTCTACCAGGCGCTCGGTCAGATTGGAAACAGTGTCTGCCCGCCTGTCGCCTATGCCGTGGCAAGGCAGGTCGCAAGGGCGCTGCAAGGAACCTGATGCCAGTCCAGGATGATGAACGCGAGCGTGAGCTCGTTAGGATGTTTAATCTTGATTGGGACCCCGCCCATCAGCGTGCTGGTGTCGATGCGATGCTGCATATCGATGTTGATCGCCAGATGTACCGCTTTGAGGTGGAGGTCAAATCGTCCACGGGCTCGACAGTCTCCACTGCCCGTGATGTGGGCATGGAGCACATCCAGAAGTGGCGCCGCAAGCTGTTCGTTGTTGGCTTCTACTCAAAAGAGGCGCGGCGCCCTGAACTTCAACATTGACTGTGCCTTACGCCTATCGACATGGAGCCTTGGATCGCCTCTATTGAGGCAAAGATACTGATCGACTTCAAGCTCGCCCTTCGCGCTTCTCGGCGTCTGGTGCTCGCTGACCTGTTCGATGTCTGCGGCGAGCAGCAGACCTACTCAATGAAGGATGCCAGACGGCTGCACAAGCAACAATGGACCGCTGGCGAGTACATGGCAGCGCTCGACGTGGATCTGGGGGCCGAGCGGCGAATCTCCCAGGCGAAGATGCTGGAAATCCTTCAGCTTCGGTCGCAGTACATCGCCGAGCGGGGTGCAACGCTGAACAACCCGCACGTCACCAAGACTCACCTGAATGCTTTTGCTGGATCGAGCCGGGTGGTTGGCGGCCCGAACTGGGCGACGGGGGTTCGTCGGATTGCAACCGAGTTCGTTCGGAACTACCCCGGGCACCCGGCAGCGGTGGTTCTCACAGCCATGCCATGAACCTGAGGCCGTGCCTCCGCATAGGCCGCCTCTCGCGTTGTTGCAGCTATTGCTGCTGCAGGTGAAATCTGCTCAAGGGGCCGGCCGAGTCAAGTCTCCCGCAGCAGCGCACTGAGCTCTTCGGCGCCGATCGGTTTGCCCTGGTCCTGGCCTTCCAGAATGCCGTCGGCCAGGCTGCGTTTGCTGCCGTGCAGTTGAATGATTTTTTCTTCCACCGAACCGGCAGTGACGAGCCGATAAACCGTCACCGGCCGCTGTTGCCCGATGCGGTGCGCGCGGCCCAGCGCCTGGTCTTCAGCGGCTGGGTTCCACCACGGGTCAACGATGATCACGTAATCGGCGGCGGTCAAATTCAGGCCAAAACCGCCGGCTTTCAGGCTGATGAGAAAGAGGTCGCCCTCACCACGCTGGAAAGCCGCCACACGCTCGGTGCGCTGGGCGGCCGGTGTGCTGCCGTCCAGGTATTGATACGTCAGGCCGGCAGCGTCCAGCCGCTGGCCTAGCAACTTCAAGAAGTCGGTGAACTGGCTGAACACCAGCGCCTTGTGGCGGCCGGCCACCAACTCGGTGGCTAACTGTTCAAATTCATGCACTTTGGCGCCGATCAGGCCCAGCTCGGGTGCCACCAGGCGCGGGTCGCAGGCGGCGCGGCGCAGGCGTGTCAGTTCGGCCAGCACATGAAACGCCGCCTGGCCGGGCGGCGCGTCAGCCGCCGCCGCCACCCGTTGCAGCGCAGCGCGACGCGAGGCTTCCAGAAAAGCGCGCTCTTCGGGGCCGGGCTCCACGCGGTGAACGATTTCGGTGCGCGGCGGCAGGTCGGTCAGCACCTGGCCCTTGGTGCGGCGCAAGAGAAATGGGCTGCAGATACGGCGCAGGCGCTGGCGCGTGGCGTCGTCGCCGTCGCGTTCGATGGGGCCTGCAAAACGTTCAGCAAAGCGGTTGGCGCTGCCCAGCAGGCCGGGGTTGGTCAGGTTCATGATCGACCACAGGTCGGCGAGCCGGTTTTCCACCGGCGTGCCGGTGAGCGCCAGCCGAAACTGTGCCTGCAGGCCTGCCGCAGACTTGGCGCGTTTGGTAGCTGCGTTTTTCAACGCCTGCGCTTCGTCCATCACCACTGTGGCCCAGGGCACGGCGGCAAAAGCTTCGCTGTCTATCTGCGACAGCGCATACGAAGCCACCACCACCTGGCCGGCTGCGGCGCTGGCCAGCGTGGCGGCGCGTTCGCCTTCGCCGTACAGCGCCACCTGCAGCGTGGGGGCAAAGCGCGCGGCCTCGGCCATCCAGTTGCCACACACGCTGGTGGGTGCCAGCACGAGGGCCGGGCCCAACGCAGCGCGGTTCAGCAGCAGCGCCAGTGTCTGCACGGTTTTACCCAGGCCCATGTCGTCGGCCAGGCAGGCGCCCAGGCCGGCGTGCGCCAGGCGCACCATCCAGGCATAACCTTCAAATTGATAGCCACGTAGCTGGGCCTGCAGCGCAGCCGGGGTTTCGGGTTGCAGGTCGGCCGCTTCGGCAAGCCGCTTGATGCGCTGCTTCCAGGCTTTGTCGCCTTTGAGGCTGGTGTCGTCCAGCGTGTCGGCCAGCCACTGGCTGGCGGCCTGCGGCAGTTTCAGCGCGTCGCCGTCGGCCTGCGCCAGCGCCTGCAGTTCGGCCAGCTGGCGTTTGAGCTGTTCACTCAGCGCCAGGTAGTCACCGTCGCCCAAAGCGAGGAAACGTCCCCGGCGCGATTCATGCGCCAGGCTCAAGAGCCGCTGCAGGCTGATGACGCGGCCTTCTTCGAGCTGCAGTTCACCGTGCAGGCCCAGCCAGTCGGCGCCGCTCTTCACCGTGACTTGCAGCGCCTTGGCCACCACGCTCTGGATGCGCACGGGTTTGCCGCGTGGCCAGTCCACACTGGCGATGGCGGTCAGGCCGGGCAGTTGCTCCAGCACCGCCAGCGCGGTCTCGGGGTCGTCCAGCGCCCAGGTGTGGTCGCCACTTTCGGTGCCGGCCAGTTGTGGCAGTGTTTCCATCACGGCCATCAGGTGTTGGTTTTCTGCTGCCAGGTCGCGCTGGGTGGCCAGGTTCAGGCCTTCGTGCAAAGTCAGCAGGCGTGGCCGGCCCAGGCCGGGCAGGACGGCGGGGCCGAAGCTGCCAAAGGGCTGCACCAGCAGGCGCAACTGCAGGCCTTCACCCAGCGGGCTGAGCAGGGCCCGCAGGCGACTTTCAGCCACCACTTCCTGGCCCGCAGTGGCGTCGCTGTGCAGCTGAAAGTGGCCGGCCAGCACGCGCAGCGCAGCGTCGAGTTCGGCTTTGGCCTGCACCGGCACGGCCCATTGTTTGGCCACCAGTTCGGCCACGCGGCGCTGCGCGGCGCTGACGCGGATCAGGCGCGCGCGGTCGGGTGCGTCGCGCACGATGCGCAGGTTGTTGAGGCGGTCTTTCAGCGTGTCGCCGGCTTGTGGGTTGCCGTTGCGGTCGGGGTAGTCGTCATAGTCGTCGTCGTAAGCGCTGCTGCGCGCGGGTGGCGCCGGGGGTGCTGCCAAGGGGTCCAGCAGGTTGAAGACAAAGCGCTCGTCGCCGTCGGGCAAACGCTGGCGTTGCACCTCCAGCTGTGGCAGGCCTTCGCGCAGGTCCACGGCCTGGCCGGGAATGTCTTCCAGCACCAGCTGCGGGTGCCCGACCAGCGCCACGGCAGCGGCGGCCAGATCGAGCCGCCACTTGCTGGGCTGCCATTGCGGCGCGGTGATGCAGCGCGCCACGGCGGCGTCCACGGGGTTCAGCGTGTCGCCCTTTTTCAGGCGCGACAGCGGCACCACCTTGTGTTTGCCGGGGCCACGCACGCCGACGGTTTGTTCGAAGGGCATGATGCTGGTGAGGCGGCCGTGTTCGTCGATCGCCATGCGCCATTGCAAGAGCGGCGTTGATTCCCGCTTGCTGTCCTTGGCCCCGGTTGCGCCCAGCGCTTCGATGGCGGCCAGTGCGTCGCGCCAGGCTTCGCGCGGGGCGCCGAAAAAAGACTCGGCCCAGGCCTGGCTGGCTGCAGGTGTGTCGCCGGCGGGCCAGGGCAAGCCCAGCCGCTGGCTGGCCTTGTGCATCAGCGCCGCCAGGCTTTCCAGGCCGGCTTGATGCAGTGCGTTGTGGGTGTGCAGCAGCGCGCTCGGCTTCCAGCCCGGCGACGCTTCACCCAGCCAGGCCGCCAGCACCAGGCGGTAGGCGTTGTCGAGTGTGTTTGACAGTTCCCAGCTCTGGGTGGGGCCCTGCAGAGCCTGGGCTTGCAGCGTGCTGTCGCCCAGGCGCACGGCGATGACGTGCGCCCACAAACCCCAGCCGTCGTGCGGGCTGGGCGTGCGCGAGCGGCTTTCCTGGATGCAGAACTTGCGCGCCAGGGCCCACTTTGCGGGATCGGGCTGGGCCAGCAAAGACAGCGGGTACCACGCCAGCAGGTTGGCGCTGGCCAACCCCCGTTTCATGTTCAAGTCCTTGGCCGCCGCTTTCAGCGCTGGCTCGAAAGCGGCTGCGGCGTTGGCCCACTGGCCCTGGCGCGCCAGCAGGGCCGCATGCAGCAGCGTCGGTGTGTGGCCTTGCAGCCCGTGCAGCGCCATGAGTGCCGTCTCTACGTCGCCGCTGTGCAGGCAATGTTCGGCTGCTGCACCACGCAGCTGCGCGGGCATCTTGTCGGGTTCAGCCTTGACTTCGGCTTGCAGCGCCACCAGCAGCGGGTTGAACAACGTGCCGCCCAGCCTGAAGGCCTTCATCAGTTCACGCAGCACCGCGTGCCGCGTGTCCGGCGGCACCCGCGCCCACAGCTCGGGCATGAACGGTGTGCACAGCGCCTGCGCCAGCACCTCGGGTTCACGCGCCGGGCCCAGCACCTGGTCACGCGCCTGTTCAAACTCGGCCGTGCTGCAGCCACCGTACACCAACAGTCGTGCCAGCGCCGGCAATTCTTCGTGCCGGCTGTAGCGCGGCTTGGGCACCGCGCCATCCAGCGTGCCGGCCGGCGTGGCTGCATAGGCCGATGCCCGCGCCCAAGCCTGCCAGGCGTGCGGCCCGGCGGCCGCTATCACCCGCGGCCAGGCGTCGTGCAGTGCCGGCGCGGGCACCTGGTGCAGATGGCCGCTGTTGATGGTCAGCCGCTGAGTCTTCAAAAGCAGTGTCAGCGCCACCTTCAACTGCGCTCGTGTGTAGGCCTGGCCCTGGCTGTTGTGGCGCTGCAGCCGGTGCAAAAACTGCAGCAGCCAGTCGGTGCTGCTGGGCACACCGGCCAGGCACAAGGTGTCGTACACCGTGTCCAGCTCTTGCGCTGTCAGCTCTATGGGATCAACTTTGGTTGCCGGCTCAGCGGCCGGTTTGGCCGCAGGAGCGTTGGCGTAAGGCCAGCCGCTCGGCGGCCGTGCCGTGGGTGCGCTGGCCTTTTGCGCCGCCAGGCGCGCCAGATCGATGGGCTCGCCACGCCAATTGACGAAGCGGGGTGGAACCTTGTTTGAACGCGCCATGGCCGGCATCGTAGAGCAGCCGGGCACACGAAACGGCGGTTGCGCAGGTTGAAAACCCCGGCATGCAGCGATGGGTCGGGCTTGGCAAGCAGGCGGGCAGCAGAAGCAGGGCGACTGCCCCGCAAGCCTGCGCACAAAGCAGGCGGCTCAGGCCCAGATTCGTCTGGTTCCAGGCGGTTCTGGGCCGTGCCCCAGGGCGCCTCTAGGCGGAACGCTCGGCCAGATGTCGGTTCGCGACCGGCGCCGGGCGGGTCCAGGCGGCGCTGGCTGTGCCAGCCACCCTTTCAGTGTTGGGCTCGGCCTCTGCATCGTGGTGCTTGACGGCATCGCCGCGCAGCCAGTCCATCAGGTCGGCGTCGCGCTGCAGAACCTCTGCTTCCAGCGTGCGCAGGTCAGCCAAATAGGGTGCAACCGGGCCGTAATAGTCGGTTGCCGGGCCAATCGAAACAAAGCTGAAACCCAGGCGCGCCAGCGACCGCGACAAGGGCTTTTCCATCGCGGCGTACCAGAACCGGATGTCGTGGCTCAGGCAATG
Source organism: Betaproteobacteria bacterium (assembly GCA_043760045.1). Lineage (GTDB taxonomy): Bacteria > Pseudomonadota > Gammaproteobacteria > Burkholderiales > Burkholderiaceae_C > Rubrivivax. The sequence continues at coordinate 11,260 of JAYUPP010000309.1, read as the reverse complement.
TTGGTACATCTGCCGGTACAGGTTCAACAAAACTGCGGGTGCCTGGTGGCGGCGATCAACCTTGAATACCGCCGAGTTCTGTTGCGCCGTGGCGTTGCTCAGGCCGCTGCTCTGGCGCCGCCGGTAGTCGCTGCGCACCATCAGCCGGCTGATTTCCGCAGCTTGGCCGGGGTTCGGCAGTTCAACCCCCGAAGAAAGATCGCAATGCTTTTGGAAGGGAAAACGCGACTCGGGGTCGGGCTTCACCAGCCGCACGTAACCGACCAGTTCTTCTTCATCGTCGAAGGCGTAGAAGTGCGCCGCGTGTTCGTCATGTTCGTCGGTTTCGACGCCATCGGGGTAGTCGCCGGGCGACAAGAAATTGCATTCGATGCAATAGACCTCGTAGCGCATGGCCAGTGCTTTTTCGAAAGCCTTGTAACCACTCGCTGCCGACAGTAAAGGGGTTTGTTGTTTCATTCAGGCTGGTGTGTCGCCACGTCGTTCGCTGGTCATGGGAGGGCGCAAGCCGAAGGGGGCTGAGCCTCGAAGCCCCCGCCCAGCAAACACATGGATTCATCCGCTTGGTGCGGGCGGACTTTAGGTGCAGCCGAGTGGACTGCACAGACGGGTTTCTTCGTGTTGCGGGATTCTTTGGTGAGGTTCCCAAAAATCCGGCGCCCCTGGTGGCCGGAAAAGCATGGTGAAACACAAGCTCTTGGGCGCGACGGGTCTTGAGGCTGTTCACAGCCCGCAATAGACAAAAAAAATGCGGGCTCGAAAGCCCGCATTGTGGTGGATGAAGTTCCCGCGGGAACTTCTAAACCGTTTTCAAACTTTACGACGGCGCATCGCAACTGCGGCACCCAGCAGTGCCAATCCCGTCAAAGCCGCCGCTGAAGGCTCGGGCACGGCGGCACCGGTGACCTGGGCGACCGACTTCACGGTCCAGCCAATGCTGGATGCGGCGCCGTTGACGTCGTCAAAAGTGTTGGTCAGGAACAGGTCGTTGGTGCCACCGTTGGTGTTTGTCAACGAGTTGGTGTTCAGGCTGTCGGCCCAAACGCCGCCGGTAATGTCAAGGAAGCCCTGGCCATTGCCACCGAAGCTGTTGTTGTTGTAGCCCGTCAGGTAGGTGGACACCAGGTCGCCAGCCAACACGGCGCCGGCAGCAAATGCGCCACTGAGCAGCAGCGTACCGCTGCTGACGCCCGGGTACAGCCCGGCATTGAGGTCTTTGCCGGCGCCCACGTTGGGCCCAAGCGCGGGGTTGTAGTCGGTGTCGTTCAGCCACAGCTGAAAAGTGCCACCACTGGAAACCGCCGCCGTTGAGCAACCAAAAATGCCACAGGCCACCTCAACGGTGCGGTCCGAGAGATTGGCAAAAATGCCGGTGATGAAGCCGTCAACGCCTTTTGTGAAGAGGGTGGTTCCGAGCGTCAGGTTGGAGATGTTGGAGATGGAAAACACGCCCATGGTGTCGGCTGAGGTGTTCACCGAACCCACACTGCCCGGGGCGGGCGACGCAGCAGCCGCGTCGCACGTCGCCACCGTGTTGCAAACCACGCCAGCGACGTTGCCATACGAAGTGGTGGCCGAGTCATAGTTGTCGAGCGAGAACTTGATCTGGCCACCCGAAATGACAGGCACTGGCGCGGCGAAGGCGTTGCCCGCAGCGGTGAAGGCCAGCAGTGCGACTGCGGTGGCCAAGAAAGATTTTTTGAACATTGGAGTTCTCCGGGAACGGTCTGCGATGAAACGGATGAAAGACGTATGCAGCTGAAACTGTCAATGAGCAATGTTATTCCAGTGTTTTGTCGTTGAGTGCCAACTGCGACACATTCCTGCCGTGCACTCCCTCGTTCAAGGGGGTGGTTTGCGCACACAACAGTCAACTCAAAATCGGCCCAGGATCACCGGCCTGGTAGTAGCTGAATTTCCTTTCGTGGTCCAAATCCTTGCCCCAGTTGGCGCAGCTGTCTGTGCGGTAGACAACGCGCACTTGCGGGCATCCTGCCGCTGCGGCGTGGGCAGCAAAGCGGGCGCTGCAAGCTGCAGCATCGAACACCGGCAACTCTGCAGCCCCCTGCAAGGTCAGCAAGCTGGTGCCGTCAGCGGACCGCTCGATCTTGAATGCGCCGCTCAGCCTGTCGGCCAGCGCAGGGTCCTCATACAACCATGTTTTGACTTGCTCGACCGAAGGCAGGCCCGGACGGCGGTCTTTGATGCGGCCACGCACGGCCACCACCGGCAGCCAGGGCCGCGTCAAGCTTGATTGTTGGCAGATGGCGCTGACCGTGCTCGCCGGCAACAGACACCCCAGGTCACCCGTTGCATAACGTGGCAACGGTATGACGGCATCACCATCCAGCATCGTGAAACACAGCTCGCCGTAACCCTGTTCGTCGGGGTTCAGCACCTCAATGTGACAGCGCAGCGGGTTGTAGCAAAAAAGCGATGGCAACGCGCGGTCACCTGCGGGCAGCACCAGCCACTGCCGCGTGCGTTCGGGCTCGCGCAGCGCGCGCCGCATGGCGATCGTGGCGCGCGTTTCGAACATGAGATTGAGCCCCAGTTCACCGACGCCAAACGAGCTGCCGATCATGCGCGGGGAGTCACCGTCCAGGTCCAGCCCCATGCGCGCGGCGATGTATTCGCGCTGCGGCTCCACCAGCATCTCTTCGCCCAGGATGACGCTGGTCTGCAGCCGTTGCCAGTCAACGCCGGTGCGCCGCCCCTGGTCGAGCAGGCGCCTGATGAACAGCGGGTCGGTGCAGAGCAGGGTCTGCGCGAACTGCGGTCCCACGTCGCGCAAGATGGCGCAGGCCATGTCTTCGCGCACGCTCACGTTGGCAACCGTCACCGCGCGCGACGGAAACACCACGCCCATGGGCAGGCAGTTCACGAGCAGGGTGGTTTTGTCGTCAACCCCGAAGCTGTCTTGCAGGCCCAGGTCGATGTCGAACCAGGCGCGTTCGTGCTGCGCCCTTGTGATGAGGCGAAAGCCGAATGGGTGGCCACCACGGCCCGAACTGGTCAGCACGTCGGCCACCGCACCGGCCAGCCCCGGGCCGGCGAGCGGGCGCGCCAACTCGAGCAGGCTGAAGCGGCCGAAGGTGTTGTCTTTGGTCAGCACCGGCAGCTGGTTCAGCGCGGTCGTGGCACCCGGCAAATCGCCCGGCAGCCCCGCTTCTTGCAGCAGTGCGCGGTAAGCCGCACTGTGGCGCGCCGCCTGTTGTGCGGCTTTCAGCGCCCCTTGTATGGACTTTTCCAGCAGGCGCTGCGGCGACATGCGGCGCGCCAAAGCCAGCAGTGCCTTGCGCTGCAGCCTCGCTACGGCGCCCCGGCGTGTGTTCATGAAGTGCTTCAGTTGGTGCTGCAGGCAGTGCCCTTGGCCGGCCAGCTTAAACCGTTTGTAGTCAACGTTTGTGTAAGGGTTGCGGCACCCATGCAGCCCTCGGGCGGAGCAACCCGATGCGCGCCGTCAACGCGGTGCGACCCGGCCGCAGGTCGTTCCTGATTCGGGGCGCGACCCCGCTTCATGACAGCTAGCATGGGCTTTATGCGATGCTGGCTGCCCCTCATTTTGAACTGCCTGGCAGTTTTCTTTTTCTTCACCCCGCCGCTGCAGGCCCAGGTGGGTGAAGAAGTGCCCTTCATCACCACGCCCGACAACGTGACGCTGGCGATGCTGAAGCTGGCAGCGGTGCGGCGCGGCGACCACCTCATCGACCTCGGCAGTGGCGACGGCCGCATCGTCATCACCGCCGCGCGGCGCTTTGGCGCCACCGGGCTGGGTGTGGAGATCGTGCCCGACCTGGTGCTGAAAAGCCGCGCGGCGGCTCAGCAAGCCGGGGTGTCCGGCCGGGTGGAATTCCGCGTACAGGATCTGTTCAAGACCGAGCTGTCTGCTGCCACCGTGATCACGATGTACCTGCTGCCTGAGGTGAACTTGCAGCTGCGCCCGTCTTTGTTGCAACTGGCACCGGGCACGCGGCTCGTTTCCCACGATTGGGACCTGGGCGACTGGCGACCCGACCGCACGCTGACCGTGGCTGCGCCCGACAAAAAGATCGGCCGCGAAAAATTGAGCCGGCTGCACCGCTGGGTGGTGCCGGCGCGCGCCGACGGTTTGTGGTGCGGCCCGCCGGGCACACAACTGCAGCTGACGCAGCGCTTCCAGCAGGTGCAGGCCGTGCTGAAGCACCGGGGCACTGACTGGCCGCTGCTGGGCCGCCTGAACGGGCGCGAATTGAAACTGCTGGGCCCGGCCTTCACGCTGGCGGGCCAGGTGGTGGCCGAGCGTTTGACGTTGCATGCCGCGCGCGGGCTGGGCATGGCGCGCGGCTTTGCCTTGCGGCGCACCGAAGGCGCCGTCTGCCCCACAAGCTAACCCCACAGGCTAACGTTTAAACGCTGCTGAAAGGTTGGCCAGCAGCCGATCAGCATGGCATCAAACGTTGCGCCGCCGCCTTTGTGCCAGCAGTGCCAGGCCGGCCGCTGCCACCAGCGCCATCGAACCCGGCTCGGGTATGGGTGCCAGCGCCAGGCCAAAAAGATCACCGGTATTGGTGTTGCCCAGGAACGTCGCCGCGCCGGTAGTCAGGCTGACGGAGTAGAAGCCCTGCACACCACCCACGTTCAGGGTCGCGAAGGCCATGTTGTTGCCAGCGGCATCGGTCAGGATGTCAAAACCCAGGAAATCATTGGTATCGAATCCCAGGCCACCGACGGTGTTCAACACGCCGGCGTTGGGGCTGCTGGTGGTGACCAGCGTGTCGCGCTCAAAGTCGATGTAGTACAGCGTGGTGCCGGTGGCTGCGAGCTTGTCGGAGTTGGTGTAGGCGGCGTCAGCGATGTGCGGCGCAAACGTGGCATTCACGTCGCCTGCTGCATAACTCAAAGGCGTGTCGGTGATGGTGACGCCGTTGGCCACGTTGATGCGCAGGTTCTGCCCGCTGTCGGTGACGACGCGCAGGCGGTCGGGCACGGGGTTGAAGTCCACGCCGGCAATCTGCGAAGTCAAAGCCACCGGTGCGGTGCTCACCAGCGTGGCGCTGCCGGTGCCGACGTTGATGGTGTAGATGCTGCTGTCGCCGGCAAAGCCGTACAACAGCCCGTTGGCGGGCCTGAAGTCCAGGCCCACAAGTGCGGCGCTCGTGCCGGTGATGGCGCCCACCGCGGTGGCGGCACCGGGGTTGCCATGGTCAAAGCGCACCAGCGAGGTGCCGTCGCTGGCCAGGGCATAAACCTCTGCGGCGTGCGCGCCAGGGGTCAGCGCCAAGCCGGCGACAAGAGCAAGGGCTGCCGCCGGGGCGGCACCGAAGGCGCGAAGGGTAGTGCGGGTCAGCATGCTCGTGAACTCCTGAAGAAAGGTTGGATGGTGTGTGACAGCGGCCTGGGTGGGCGTGGCCCAAGCGGCTGTGCACAGGCCGCTTGCGATGGGCGTACTGGCCCACCCACCTTCGATCGTTACGCAAGCACGGTGCCGCCGGATGTCGTGCCAGCCCCGAAACGCCCCCCCCCGATTGCGGGGGTCATGCGGTCAGCGGCTTGATTCCTGGCGCTGCCAACGCTGCAGCGGGTCGGCTTCCCGCCTGGTGTCCAGCGCCACCGGAGCGCGCAGCGCGTCGCCACCCGCAGCAGCTGCCGTCCAACGCATTCCGCTGCCGGCTTGTCCGGCACGGTCAGCGCTGCGGTTTCGGCCGTGATTGCGGGTGCGAAGGCCGCGCAAGCGCTGATCGGCTACGACGGTTGAAACAGTTGCTTGTGCTGTTCGCGCAGCACATTTTTCTGCACCTTGCCCATCGCATTGCGCGGCAGCTCGGCCACCACGTCCACGAGTTTGGGCACCTTGAAGTTGGCGATCTGGCTCTTCAGCTGGGCCGTTATGTCGGCAGCCTGCAGCGTGGCGCCGGCCTTGGCCACCACCACTGCCACCACGGCCTCGCCGAAGTCGGGGTGCGGCACGCCAATGACGGCGCTCTCATTCACGCCGGGCAGGTCGTTGATGAAGCTCTCTATTTCGGCCGGGTAGACGTTGTAGCCGCCACTGATGATCAGGTCTTTGCTGCGGCCCACGATGGCGATGTAGCCGTCGCTGTCGATGCGGCCCACGTCGCCGGTCTTGAACCACAGGTCGGTGGTGAACTCGTCGGCGGTTTTTTCCGGCATTTTCCAGTAGCCCTTGAAGACATTCGGGCCCTTGACTTCGATGTTGCCGATCTCGCTGGTGGCCACCGGCATGCCTTTGTCGCTGCGCACGCGCACACCCACACCCGGCAGTGCCGGGCCCACGGTGCCGCCACGGCGTGCGGTGGCGGGGCGGTAGGGGTTGGACGTCAGCATCACCGTTTCGCTCATGCCATAACGTTCCAGGATCGTGTGGCCGCTGCGCTGCTGAAATTCCTTGAATGTTTCCAACAACAGTGGCGCCGAGCCACTGACAAACAAACGCATCTGGCGGCAGGCCTGCGCATTGAAACGGGGTTCGGCCAGCAGCCGCACATACAGCGTGGGCACGCCCATGAAAATGGTGGCTTCAGGCAGCCTGTGAACCGTGGCGCGCGGCTCGAAGCGCGAAAACCAGATCATCTTTGCGCCGGCCAGCAGCGCACCGTGGCTGGCCACAAACAGGCCGTGCACAGGAAAGATGGGCAGCGCGTGCAGCAGCACGTCGCTGCTTTGCCAGCCCCATGCGGTGTGCAGCACTTGGGCGTTAGACAGCAGATTGCCGTGGGTCAACATGGCGCCCTTGCTGCGCCCCGTGGTGCCGCTGGTGTAGAGGATGGCGGCCAGGTCGCCAGCCGCGCGCTGCACCGGCGTGTGGGTGGTGGGCTGGAAGGCGGCGCGGTCGAGCAGCGTGCCGCTGCGGTCGTCGTTCAGGGTGTAGACATGCTGCGTGCCGGCCAGGAACGCTATTCTGCTGACCCAGCCGAAGTTTTTGCCTGCGCACACCACCACTGCGGGTTCGGCGTTGCCGATGAAGTATTCAATTTCAGCCGCCTGGTAAGCGGTGTTCAGCGGCAGGAACACATGGCCGGCGCGCAGCACGGCCAGGTAGAGCATCAGCGCTTCGACGCTTTTTTCGGTTTGCACGGCAATGCGCGAAGCCGCAGGCAGTGCCAGCGAAGCCAGCAGGTTGGCGAGCATGGCCGTGCCGCGCTCCAGGTCGGCCCAGCTGTAAAAAAGGGGCTCGGGCGAGTCGGCGGTTTCAATCGCTGTGGTTTGCAGGTCGGCCGGGAAGGCTGCGCGCAGAGCCACGAAAAGGTTGTCGTTTTTCATCTCAAGGCGAGCGGCGCTTGCACGTGCCGCCCATCATGGAAGTTAGTCCAGTTTGGCGCCGGAATTCTTCACCACCTCGGCCCAGCGCTTGACTTCGGCGCTGACGAAGCGGCCGAAGTCTTCGCCCCACAAGTTGGGCGTTTCGGCGCCCAGGCCGTTCCAGCTGGCCTTCAGGTCATCGCCGTACAGCGCCTTGCGCATTTCGGCCGCCATTTGCTGGGCGATGTCGCGCGGCGTGCCTTTGGGCGCCCAGATGCCGTACCAGGTGGCCACTTTGTAGGTCGGCACACCGCCTTCCACCGACGTCGGCACGTTCGGAAAACCCGGTGCGCGTTTGTCGCTGGCCACCGCGATGGCGCGCAAGCGGCCGCTTTTGATGTGCGTGGCGCTGCTGCCCAGGCCGTCGAACATCAGGTCCACCTGGCCGGCTATCAGGTCTTGCAGCGCCGGGCCCGCGCCCCGGTAAGGAATGTGCGTGATGAAGGTCTTGGTCTGCAGCTTGAACAGTTCGCCGGCCAGGTGGTGGCTGGTGCCGTTGCCGGCCGAACCGTAGTTCAAACGCCCAGGGTTCTTGCGCAGGAAGTCCAGCAGTTCGGGCAGCGTGCTGGCTTGCACCTTGGCCGGGTTGACGACGATGACCTGCGGCACGCTCGACACCAGGCCCACGGGCACGAAGTCGGTCTCGATGTGGTAGTCGAGCTTCGGGTACATGCTGGGCGCGATGGCGTGGTGCACCGCGCCCATGAAGTAGCTGTAGCCGTCGGGCGCGGCCTTGGCCGCGATGCCGGCACCCAGCGTGCCGCCGGCGCCGCCTTTGTTGTCGATGACGAATTGCTTGCCCAGGTTGCGTGTCATGGCCGCAAACAGCGGGCGCGCAAAAGCGTCGGTGCCGCCGCCGGGTGGGAAGGGCACAACAACGGTGACGGGTTTGGTGGGCCAGCTGCTTTGCGCGCCCACCGGGTTTGCAGCCCATGCGCCCAGCAGGGCGGCGCTGCCCGCCAGAGCCTGGCGGCGGTTGATGGTGTTCATGGTTTGACTCCTGATTCGTTTTGTTGGTGTCGGCAGCGCCGGGCCGCGTTTCATGATCCGGGGCACCGCCCCGGATCATGAAAGAGTCCCACATTAAAGCGGGTTTGCAATGGCGCGTGAGCGCGCCACCTCACCCTGGCGAAATTTAGCGTGGCTGGCTTCCACCTTGGGCAGGTCATACAAGTAGTTGACCATCATGCCAAAGGACTGCTTCATGCCTTTGGTCGACAAATTGCCACGGGTGTTGATGCGTTCCAGCCGGGCCCCATTGTCAAGGTGAAAACGGGCCACCGGGTCACCCTGCGGTGTCGGTGAAAGCCCCAACAAAAAAGCGCTGCACAAGCGGTGCAGTGCAGCGTGGTCGTCATCGGACATGGCGGCGTGGGTGGCGGCGGTTTGCAGCGCAGCCAGGTTGCCTTTGCACAGCGCGCGCAGTTGGGTGCGCGCGGTTTCAAGCTCGGCTGCAGCGGCTTTGCGCAACTGCGGTAGCGCCGCCCAATCGGGTTCAGACAGCAGCCAGCTGGCAAAACCCGGTATCGGCGACAAGGTGCAGAAGGTCTTCAGCCGCGGCAGTTCACGCTGCAGTTGCTGCGCCACCGTCTTGATCAGGAAGTTGCCCAGGCTGACGCCCCGCAGGCCCGGTTCGCAGTTGCTGATGCTGTAGAAAGCGGCCACCCGAAAGCGGTCGGGCAGCAGCGGCGTGCTGGCTTTGTCGATCAGCGGCGCTATCGCGTCGGGCATCTCGGGCAGCAGCGCCACCTCCACAAAAATCAGCGGTTCATCGGCCAGCTGCGGGTGAAAAAAAGCGAAGCAACGGCGGTCCGGCTGCAGCCGGCGGCGCAGGTCGTCCCAGCCGACCACGGCGTGCACCGCTTCGTGGCGGATGATCTTTTCCAGCAGTTGTGCGGGCGCATTCCAGTCCACCCTTTTCATCTGCAAAAAACCGGGGTTGAACCACGAGGTCAGCAGGTGCAGCAGGTCGGCCTCGATGACTTCCAGCTCGGGCCGCGCTTTCAACCGCGCCAGCAGCGCGCGGCGCAGGCGCAGCACAGCAGCGGTGCCGCCGGGCACACGGTTCAGGCGCCTGAAAAGCTCTTGCCGCGGTGGTTCAGCGGCGCGTGTCAGCTGCAGCAGCGTGGCTGCGCTGGGCTCGTTGGCATAGTCCAGCGCCAGCTGCAAAACTTGTTGCGGGTCGGGGCTCAGATCACTGGCCAGGAAATCAAAAAACTCGTCCAGCGATGCGTCTTCCAGACTGTCCAGGCCGGCGATGATGTCGGTGGTGATGGCGCCGCCACCCAGCTCGCCTTTGTCACCCAGCAAGCGCTTGCAATCGGCGTTCATGCGGCGCAGCGTGCGCTTCGTGCGGTGGCGCGCTGTGGCGTGCCGCAAGTCGTCGAACATGGCGGTGTTCCTCTTTTTGAGCGGACTCAACTTCATGTCAACGTCACTTCGCGGGCGGGCTGTAGGGGCTTCAGTGTCAACCGCCTGCGAACAGCGTGGGTGTGCGAACTTTGCAACAGCGCGGGCGGGTGGAGCCGCCGTGATGGCACCCAAGTCGCAGGCCTTAGCATTGGCCAACACGTTGCTGCGCCGCTGCTGACTGTGCAGCGCAGACCCCGATCCGACCCCTCAGGAGAGAACCACCATGCAACGCCGCCACCCTCTGGCCTTGGCCGCCCTGGCCGTACTGGCGACCTTGGCCGTGTGCTGTTCCAGCGCGCACGCGCAGGCTGGCAAAGAGATCAAGATCGCTTTGATTGCCAGCAAAACCGGCCCGCTGGAGGCGTATGCCAAACAAACCATCGTCGGCTTCAACATGGGCCTGGACTACGCCACCGGCGGCACCCTGACGGTGGCCGGCCGCAAGCTGGTGGTGATTGAAAAAGACGACCAGGGCAAGCCCGACGTGGGCAAGGCCGCGCTGGCAGCGGCCTATGCCGACGACAAGGTGGAGATCGCGGTTGGCCCCACCGCCAGCCCGGTGGCGCTGGCCATGTTGCCGGTGGCCGAGGAATACAAAAAAATCCTGCTCGTCGAGCCCGCCGTGGCCGACAGCATCACCGGCGACAAGTGGAACCGCTACATCTTCCGCACCGGCCGCAATTCGTCACAAGACGCAGCAGCCAATGCGGCCGTTTTTGACAAACCCGGGTATGTGGTGGCCACGCTGGCGAACGACAACGCCTTTGGCCGCGACGGTGTGAAGGCAGCCCGGGACAACCTCAAAAACGCCAAGATCGTGCATGAAGAATATCTGCCGGTGGGCACCACCGACTTCACCGCCGGGCTGCAGCGCATCGTGGACAAGCTCAAAGACCAGCCGGGGCGCAAGTTCATATCGGTAGGCTGGGCCGGCAGCCCAACACCGTTTTCCAAGATCGCCGACCTGGACCTGAAAAAGCGCTACGGCATCGAGCTCGCCACCGGCGGCAACATCCTGCCGGCGATGGTGGCCTACAAGCAGTTTGAAGGCATGGAAGGTGCGCTGTATTACTACTTCGGCATTCCCAAAAACAAGGTCAACGAATGGCTGGTGGCCAACCACTACAGCAAGTTCAAGGCACCGCCCGACTTCTTCACCGCCGGTGGCATGAGTGCCGCCATTGCTGTCGTGGAAGCGCTGAAAAAGAGCCATGGCGACACGTCAACTGAAAAGCTGATCAGCACCCTGGAAGGCCTGAGTTTCGAGACCCCCAAAGGCAAGATGACCTTTCGCAAGGAAGACCACCAGGCGATGCAGGACATGTTCCATTTCAAGATCAAGAACGACCCGGCTTTTGCGTGGGGCGTGCCTGAACTGGTGCGCGTGATACCGGCCGCAGAGTTGAACATTCCGATACGCAACAAGCGCTGAGACTGCTGGGGTGGGGCGGTGGGGCGGCCACCGGTTTGAAGGATGGTTAGACGGCTGGCTGGACCGACAGCAGTTTGACTGACCTCAGCGCTGTACATACACTGTCCATGTACA
>JAYUPP010000308.1:0-3246 GCA_043760045.1 Betaproteobacteria bacterium | reverse complement strand
TAGCCACTGAACAGTTCGGTTATGGCCTGGGTTTCACAGCCTACATGGTGTTCATGTTGATGGTGGCCGGCGGCCCCGAAGGCAACGCCGTGCACAAGACGGCGCACTACGCGCTGTGCACCGGTTTCATGGCGCTGGGCATGATGCTGCCCGGCATGTGGGCCGGCTGGTTGCAGCAACAATTGGGCTACACCCACTTTTTCATCTGGACCGTGCTGGCCACGCTGCCTTCATTTGCAGCTGCTGCATGCATCCGCATCGACCCGGGTTTTGGCTTGAAAACAGACTGACCGCACGGTGAACCAGATTCCTGAACTCATCAACCACCTGCAAGCGCTGGGCGCCGGCCCGCGCCATGTGGCGCACCTGCTGCGCCTGTGGGTGCAGGCGCTGGCGCAGGGCCCGCGCCGCCGCCAGCCCGAACATTTTTTGCCGCAGCGTGTGCGTGATGCGCTGCCGGCCTGGCAAACGACGCTGGCGGGCCTGGCCACGCTGCACCAGCGCCACCCGGCAGAGGACGGTTCACAGCGCCTGCTGCTGAAGCTGGCCGACGGCCAGACCGTGGAAAGTGTGCTGCTCAGCCCCGAACGCATCCCCGGCCTGTGTGTCAGCACTCAAGTGGGCTGCGCGGTGGGCTGCGGCTTTTGCATGACCGGCCAGGGCGGCTTGCTGCGCCAGCTCTCCAGCGCAGAAATCGTCGCCCAACTGGCACTGGCACGCACGCTGCGCCCGGTGAAAAAAGTGGTGTTCATGGGCATGGGCGAACCCGCGCACAACCTGGACGCGGTGCTCGATGCGATTGAACTGATGGGCACGCTGGGCAACATCGGCCACAAGAATTTGGTCTTCAGCACCGTGGGCGACCCGCGTGCTTTTGAGCGTTTGATGGCGCTGCGTGAAGGCCAGGTGCGGCCCGCGCTGGCGTTGAGCCTGCACACCACCAAGCCAGCGTTGCGCGAACAACTGCTGCCCCGCGCGGCACGCATCAGCCCGGCTGAGCTGGTGGCCGCTGGCACGGCTTATGCGCGCGCCACTGCTTACCCCATCCAATACCAGTGGACCTTGCTGCAGGGCGTGAATGACGGCGACGACGAGATCGAAGGCATCGTGCAGCTGCTGCACGGCCAGTACGCGCTGCTGAACCTGATTCCCTACAACGCCGTGCCCGGCCTGCCCTGGAAACGGCCCAGCTGGGAACGGGCGGCCGAAATGGCGCGCCTGCTGCACCGGCGCGGCATCTTGACCAAGCTGCGCCATTCGGCGGGGCAAGACGTGGAAGGCGGCTGCGGGCAGCTGCGCGCGCGCAGCGAAAGTGGCGAGGTCCAGCAGAGCGCGGCGGCGGCGCGGCGCATCGCCATCCAGCCGGTTTAGTCGGGGGCGGCCGCTGGCGCGGTCACCGTGATGCGCGCATCACCCAGCACCACCACCGCGCCCGGCCGCAGCTTGCAGGTCTTGCGCAGTTCCACCTGCCCGCCCACCTGCACCAGGCCCTGCGCCACCAGCGCTTTGGCCGCGCCGCCACTGGGCGCCAAGCCGGTCAGCTTCAGCAGATGGTCCAGCGTGACGTGGTCGCCGCGCACTTCAAAACTGATCTCGTCCACCACTGCACCACCGCTGCAAAGCTGTTGGGCGCCACGCGCCAGGGCCGTGATCATCACCGCGAACGGGCTGGGCTCGGCCGACTGGTGGGGCGGCGGCGGCCAAAGTTAGCATCCAGGTGATGAACACCGACACCCAGGCCGACAACCCCGACGAGCCCATCCACGAACCCCGGCGCTGGCGCGACAACGGCTGGACGGCGCAGGTCATCAAAAACGAAAACGACGAAGGCTGGGCGGTGTCGATGACACCCGATGGCCAAAGTGAGCCCGCACTCACAGGCCCCTGGACCATGGGCCGCGACAAGAAAAATCCGAAGCCGCTGGACACGAACGCGTTCAACACACTTGTAAAAACGGCGCACGAGGTGGTGCGCCGTCATGAACAGCATCTGCAAGCGACACTGCATAAACAGGTGGATGTAAGTGCAAGCTCCGGCGTTTACACCGTCAAATTGGACATCGTGCCCGACGAATTTGACCCGCGCGCGGTGCTGGCGGCTGTTGACGCCGAGGGTTTGCAAGTGGCGCAGGTAACAGTGAGCGCCGGCTTCAAACTGAACACGGCCAGCGCTTTGCGGTGGGTGGAAGCCGGGTTCGCGAAACCGGGTTGAACCACCAAGGGTTGGGCAGTCGGGCGGGTCACACCAAACCTTGTCCGCACTGTTTTCGTGTACACTGCCAACACAGAAATTTGTCGCCTCCACACCATGAAAAACGTCACCCTCAGCGCCGAAGAGCCCTTGATCGAGGCTGCCCGCACGCGTGCCCGAGCAGAGAACAGCACGCTGAATGAACAGTTCCGGCGTTGGTTGGTCAGCTACACCCAGACGGAAGAGCGCCTGGACCGTTATGAGGCCGTGATGAGCGACCTGCGAGGGCAATTGGTGGTGGGCCGCAAGCTCGACCGGGCGTCGATGAATGAGCGCTGACTGCTTCATCGACACCAACGTCTTCATCTACCACCTGGACGCCAGCGACGCGCGCAAACACCAAACGGCTGAAGGCATCGTGCGCGAAGCTTTGACGCTGGGCACCGGTTGCATCAGCACCCAGGTGGTGCAGGAATGTTTGAACGTGGCGCTGCGCAAGGCCCAGGTGGCGCTGACGCCGCAAGCGGCCCGGCGTTACCTGGACGTGGTGCTGACCCCGCTGGTGCAGGTGCGGGCCAACGAAGCGCTTTACCACCGTGCACTGGACGTGCAGGCGCGCTGGCAGTTCAGCTTTTACGACTCGTTGATCGTGGCCGGCGCGCTGACCGCAGGCTGCAAAACTTTACTGAGCGAAGACCTGCAACACGGGCAAAAGCTGGACGGGTTGACGGTGGTGAACCCGTTTCTGTGAGCGCACGGTTGCTGCAGGCGCGGCCGGGGCGGGCCCGACATTGACAGACGCATAAAGCACAATTTTCAGCCGTTTAAGCGGCTCATAAGCCTACAATCGCCAGAATGCTTGACTTTAAGCTTGCGAGTGCGTCTGAGGTTTGTGAGCACCTGGGCCAGCGCCTGCGCGCCCAGCGGCTGGCGCAGTTGTTGACCCAGGCCGACCTGGCCGCCCGCGCCGGTGTGTCCACCGGCACCGTGCGCACGCTGGAAAACACCGGCCTGGTGTCGGCCGATTCGCTGGTGCGCGTGGCCTTGACGTTGGG
>JAYUPP010000307.1:0-3247 GCA_043760045.1 Betaproteobacteria bacterium | reverse complement strand
CAGGTGTTGGCTGTCGCGTGTCGAGGGTGGCGGCGGCAAAGGGCTGCCTGGCCGGGGTGCGGCGCGCGACTGAAGCGGTCGGTGCTGCGCACCGACTGCCCTGCGGTACTCGGGTCCAGGGCCCTGGCGCAGAACTCGCTGCGTTCGCTTCGCTCTCTGCGCTCAAACAGCCTGCGCCAAAAGTGTTGACGAAGCGCGCTGCGCGCGCGGGCCCTGAACCCTGCGTTCCTCGGCGCTTCACACGCACGCCGCACCCCGGCCAGACAGCCCTTTGCAGCGAGCAATTGTGGCGACTTCGGGAACGCCACCCCTGGTGGTTGAGCGGCAGGCGGTGCCCGGTGGGGGCGCTGTCTGTGGCGCCGAGCAGCGCAGACTGCAGGGCGGCGCGCGCAGCGCGCTTCGTCAACTGACTTGCCGCAGCCTGTTTGAGCGCAGTGAGCGAAGCGAACGCAGTGAGTTCTGCGGCACGCCCTGCAGTCGAGCAGCGCAGGGCAGCCGGTGCGCAGCGCCGGCCGCCACAGCCTGCGCCCCCACCGGGCACCGCCTGACGCGACGCGCCAACTTCTCGAGCGCCTTTGATGGCCGCTGCCAACTCCGCGACTGGCCAAAAACCGGTACCACTTAAACGCAGGTTCAGCCCAGTCAGGTTCCGAAAAGAACTCGGGCACTCATCGCTCCTGTGGATGGCTCCAGCTGTTGATCCAGAGCCACCGCGACATCGGCGGCATCTCCGCCCCCGCCGGCCACGACGCGCCGCTCCCCTAAGATGCTCGGCTCTATGACCGAACCGATATCGACCGCCGAACTGCTGAAGGGTGACTTTTCACGCCATTCGCCCATGATGGCGCAGTACCTGGCCATCAAGGCCGACTTCCCCGACACGCTCGTCTTCTTTCGCATGGGCGACTTTTACGAGCTGTTTTTCGACGACGCGCGCAAGGCCAACCGGCTGCTCGACATCACGCTCACCACCCGCGGCCAAAGCGCGGGTGAACCGGTGGTGATGGCCGGGGTGCCGGTGCATTCGGTGGAAAGCTACCTGGCACGCCTGATCAAGCTGGGCGAACCGGTGGCCGTGGCCGAACAGGTGGGCGACGTGGCCACCGCCAAGGGCCCCGTTGAACGCAAGGTCACCCGCGTCGTGACGCCCGGCACGGTGACCGACAGCGAACTGATGGCCGAGCGCGCTGACACATTGCTGCTGGCCGTGCACAAGCAGCGCACCACCTGGGGCCTGGCCTGGCTGGGCCTGTCCAGCGGACAGCTGGGCCTGACCGAGTGTGGCGAACGGGAACTGGGCACCTGGCTGGCACGCCTGGCGCCGGCCGAAGTGCTGCACGATGGCACCGCCCTTCCCGACGCTTTGATGCAGGCCAAAACCGCCCGCACCGCGCGGCCCGAATGGCAATTTGAAAGCGCGCTGGGCGAACGCAAGCTGCGCGAACAACTGCAAGTGGCTTCGCTGGCCGGCTTCAACGCACAAGACCTGAAGACCGCGCACGCCGCCGCCGCCGCGCTGCTGAGCTTTGCCGAACACACCCAAGGCCGCGCACTGGCCCATGTGCGCACGCTGCAGGTGGAGCGCAGCGGCGACCTGATGGACCTGCCACCGGCCACGCACCGCAACCTGGAGCTGGTGCAGACGCTGCGCGGCGAAAGCGGCGATGGCGCGCCCACCCTGCTGGGCCTGCTGGACAGCTGCCGCACCGGCATGGGCAGCCGGCTGATGCGGCATTGGCTGACCCACCCGGCGCTGGACCGCGCGCCCGCCAGCCAACGCCACGAGGCCATCGCCCAGCTGTTGACGCAGGGCTTTGCGCCGCTGCGCGACACCTTGCGTAACGTCAGCGACGTTGAACGCATCACCGCCCGGGTGGCGCTGCGCCAGGTGCGCCCACGCGAGTTGTCGGGCCTGCGCAGCACCTTGGCCGTTTTGCCGGCGCTGCGCGGCCACGCGCCCACGGGCACCACGCTGCTCGACCGCCTGCACGGCGGCCTGTCACCCAGCCCGGCGCTGGCCCACAGCCTGCGCGCCATTGCCGACGAACCGGCGGTGCTGCTGCGCGACGGCGGCGTCATCGCGACCGGTTACGACGCCGACCTGGACGAGCTGCGCGGCATCAATCAAAACTGCGACGCTTACCTGCTGGACCTGGAACAGCGTGAACGCGCCCGCACCGGCATCACCAACCTGCGGGTGCAGTTCAACAAGGTGCACGGCTTCTACATCGAGGTCACCAGCTCTGGCATCGACAAGGTGCCCAGCAACTACCAGCGCCGCCAGACGCTGAAAAACGCCGAGCGCTACATCACGCCCGAACTCAAGACCTTCGAGGACAAGGCGCTGTCGGCACAAGAGCGCGCACTGGCACGCGAGAAGTGGCTGTTCGAGCAGGTGCTGGACGAACTGCAGACCCACCTGCCCACACTGCAGGCGCTGGCCCGTTCTTTGGCGGCGCTGGACGCCTTGGCCGCGCTGGCCGAGCGGGCAGCCACGCTGGGCTGGTGCCAGCCCGAGTTTGTGTCATACCCCTGCATCCACATCGAATCGGGCCGCCACCCGGTGGTGCAGGCGCGGCTGGCTGAAACCGGCGCCGGCAACTTCATGGCCAACCACTGCCAACTGGACGCCAAGACCAAGATGCTGGTCATCACCGGCCCCAACATGGGTGGCAAAAGCACCTTCATGCGCCAGGTGGCGTTGATCGTGCTGCTGGCAGCGATGGGGTCTTACGTGCCAGCACAAGCCTGCCGGCTGGGACCGGTGGATGCCATCCACACACGCATCGGCGCAGCCGACGACCTGGCCAACGCACAAAGCACCTTCATGGTCGAGATGACCGAGGCCGCGGCCATCGTGCACAGCGCCACCGAACACAGCCTGGTGCTGATGGACGAGATCGGCCGCGGCACCAGCACCTTTGACGGCCTGGCCTTGGCCGGCGCCATTGCCACGCAGCTGCACGACCGCAACAAGAGCTTCACGCTGTTTGCCACGCACTACTTCGAGCTGACCGAATTGCCGCAGAAGCACGAGCGCGCCATCAACCTGCATGTGGGTGCGGTGGAAAGCGGCCAGGACATCGTCTTCCTGCACCACCTGGAGCCCGGCCCGGCCAGCCGCAGTTATGGCGTGCAGGTGGCGCGACTGGCCGGCATGCCAGCCGCACTGGTGCGCCAGGCGCGTGCCACGCTGGAAGCCCTGCAGGCCAAGGCCGAGTCCGGCCAGGCGCAGGTGGACCTGTTT
>JAYUPP010000306.1:0-8406 GCA_043760045.1 Betaproteobacteria bacterium | reverse complement strand
TGTGTTCATGCAGCACCCGTTCCAGCCTGAAGCGCAGCCCTGCGGTGTAGAGCGTGGTGCCACTGCCGGTGATGATTTGCAGGTTGTCGCCCTGCTCGCGTTGCTTCGATTCGCAGTTCTCATGGTTCAGCTGCACAAATTGGACCGCGCCCAAAATGGGGTCCAGATCGCGCTGCAGCGCGGCCAACTGAAGCGCATGCAGGGTGTCGAATTCCGGGCTGCAGGCCTGTTGATTCAAGTTTTGCAATCGAACTATCGCATCGCGCACGGTGGCTTGTGGCGCCAGCTGGGCCACGCGCTGGCTGTAGATGCCGTCATACCAGCACAGGGGCAGCACCAGCAGCAGCATGCCCAGACAGGTGACCACCAGCACCTGCAAGTGGTCGCGCCCACCGCGTGTGCCCAAGGGATGCCGGCCGCGCGGCACCAGCACCCAACAGAAAAAAACCGTTGCCGTCACTGCCACCACCAGCAGACCCGCTGTGGAAGGCACCGGCGCCGCTGCCAAGGTCAGAAACGACACCGGCTCCACGTGCGCCAGCGCGGTGAACAGCGCCGTCATCACCAGCACCGGGCCGGGCAGCCACAACAATCCGCTGCGCCACAGCAGCGGGCGGTTCAGCAGCCAGCGCCTGTTGAGGGTGCCGAACCACATCCAGTGCCGCCAACGGCTGCGTGCGGTGGGTGGCGCCGGCGGGTTCGGCGAGGTGGGCGAGGTGGGCGAGGTGGGCGAGTTGGGCAAAAGCGGTTGCGCCATGGTGTGTGCGTCCCGCTGTCAATCAAACAAACGCCGCACCGAACGGCTGTTATCCCGAAAGTGCTGCACATCCACACCGCGGTCGAGCAGCAGACGCAGCAGCTCGGTGCGGCCCACGCTGCGCGGGGTGACGATGATGGCGTGCAGGCCCTCTTCGCGCAGCGACGCTACCGGCGCGCCGGCCAGCCGCTGGCGCAGTTCCGGCAGCGCCAGCGGCGTGCCCAGTTCGAATTCGTTGTGCGATCGGCCTTCCGCTATGCCGTCGGCCGAACCCACGTAATGCACGCGGCCGTTTTTCAGAAACACCATCTGGCTGCACACCGCTTCCAGCCCCACCAGATCGTGTGAACTCATCAGCACCGCCATCGGGCGCGTGTAAGAACGCGCCAGCTCACGCACGTCCTGCAGCAGCCGGCCTTTGGCTTTCTGGTCCAGATTGGCCAGCGGTTCGTCCATCACCAGCAAACGCGGCCGGCCCAGCAGGGCCCTGGCGAGTGCAAAGCGCAGCTTGAAACCACCCGCCAGTTGTGCCCAACGTTTGCCCAGGTGTTCACCCAGGCCCAGGCGTTCCACCATGAAGGCCACGCTGCGTTCGTTCTCAGTGCCGCGTATGCCGTGCATCGCCGCCTGGTAATGCAACGTGTCGGCCAGCGCGCCGTGCCAGGCCGGCAGCTCTTGCGGCACGTAGGCCAGCTCACTCTTGACGCGCACCCAGTTGATGGGCGGGCTGCTCTGGCCCAACAGCGGGTAGGCCAGCGTGCCACTGCTCTGCCGCAGTTCACCGGCCACCATGCGCAGCAGCGTGGTTTTGCCGTGCCCGTTCTGGCCCACCACGCCAGTGATTTCGCCGGCGCTCAGTGTCAGGTTCAGCTCACCAAACTGGAAGTCGCCGCCGGGGTAACTTTTGCGCAAACCGTGGCACTCAAAAACCACCGCCAGCGGGGGCGCTGCGCGTTTCAGCCGCTCGCTCAATAGAGCTTGGCGTGCCTGCCGTTCGGCCACCGCCGCCGCGCCGCCCGGGGCCTGGTGTTCGGCCACGATGGCGTCCAGCGTGGCCAGCAGCCGCGCCTGCAATTCGGGCCACTCGGCAGCGGGCAGGCCCCGGCTGTCCAGCGCCAGCAACAGGGTTTGGTCGCGCCGGGCGTCGCTGGTGGCGTAACGGTCGGCCAGGGCCTGCAGTTGCTGCGTGACGGCTTCTGCGCTGGTGGCATCAGCGGCGGCAATGGCCCGGTGCAACGGCGCTGCGGCGGCTTCAAGCATGGGCCATCTCTTGCTGCAAACGTTCCATCAGCAGGCGCAGCAGTTCCAGCAGGTTCTGCGCAATCTTGCGCCGCTCTTTGCGGGCGTCGAGTGCGGCCACTTCTTCACGCCGCTGCATTTCGTCCACCTCGCGCAGGTCGCGGCTGAGCAGCACCACTTCATCAGCATGCTGGGCGCCAGCAAATTGCTGCGCAAAGTCCAGCATCAGGCGGATGGCGCTTTCCATGTCGTTGGCAAACACACAGCCGCGTATGGCGTCGGCGCGGCGGGGGGCGTCGTGGGCTTCGGCCATGGTTTGGGTGATGCGGGCCCGTGCGTGAACTTGTGGCGCTGGCGGTGCCTGCGCTTCAGGCCTGCTGCAGGCTGCGCACCAGGCGCGCCAGCGATGCAGCGCGGGCCGGTGGCCTGAAGTCCAGGCACAGGCTGCCGCGCAGGTGCTGCAACACGCCGCCCAGGCCGTTGCGCAGTGCGTGCAGGCGCGCGATGCTGGGGTCGAGGTCGGCGCTGTCGCGGCCTGCAGCGTCGCGCTGCATGCGCAGACCTTGCAAATGGGCCAGGCGTGCTTCGATGTCGCTGCTTAAACCTGCGTGCAGTTCGGGCGCCAGGAAGTCTGCATCCAGCGCCAGCGCCACAAACCGCCGGCGGCTGCCGTTTTGTGGTGCCGCCAACGCCAGCAGGGTTTCTTGTGCGACCCAGGCCGACAACAGACTGGCGCGCGAAATCAGGCACACCGTGGCGCGGGTGCTGGCCACTGAATCGCGCGCAAAACCAGCAATGTCGGCGCCAGGTTGCATGTCGATTTCGTCCATCACCGTGGCCATGCCCGCAGCGCCCAGCGCCTGGCGCACGCTGCGCGCGAGGTCAGCATCGGCGTGGTTGTAGGACACAAAGATGGCAGCGCTTGAATTCGTAACGCCGCCACCGGCGGCAGCCGGGGCGGGCGGTGGTGACGGTGTGGCCGGCCACGCACTTGCAGCCGCCGGGCCGGTGGCTGCGCGCTGGTGCAGCACCGCGCGGCGCAAGTCCAGCATGCGGCGCGCCAGACGGCGGCGCGCTTGCGCGGCTTGTTGCGGCTCGAGTTCTTCGCGCCGCTCGGCGTCGCGCAGCTGGCGCGCTTCGGCATGCATCACCACGGCTTCATCGGCCCACTGGGCAGGGCCTGCGCGCAGCCAACGACACAGCGCCGCCGCAGCGTCTTCCACGCGCCCTTCGGCGATGGCTTGTGCCACTTCTTCGTCGGGCTCAGGCGGGTTCACGGCGCAGCCAAGGGTTCAGACATGCGCTTCACACGTGCGCTTCACACATGCGCAGTCGTGCGCGCCAGCGCTTGCCGGATGCGTTCGATGGTGTCTTCCACCGGCGCGCGGGTGGACACCTCCAGCCCCAGGTTGCGCGCGATGGCGTTCACGCGCGCCGGGTTCAGCGGCAGGCCGCCGGCATCCACGGCAGCCACCAGGTCCAGCGCACGCTGGCGCTCGCTGACGGGCACCGGTGCTGCGCGGCCGCGGCGCTGCAGCCATGTTTTGATTAAGGTGATGCCGTTCATCCAGCGGGTCCACTTCATGCATGAAGTTTAGGGCGGCCAGCCTGTATCGTGACCCGTATCGTGACCCCACCCGCCCGCAGTCTGAACCGCAGGCACCCCCTGTTTCTGGAGACCTCACATGAAGATCGCTTTCCTTGGCACCGGCCTGATGGGCTCGGGTTTTGTTCGCCGCATGTTGCAGCAGGGCCACCCGGTGCAGGTGTGGAACCGCAGCCCGGCCAAGGCGCAGGCGCTGCAGGCCGCTGGCGCCACCGCTTTTGCCGACGCTGCAGCGGCGGTGGCCGGGGTGGACCGGGTGCACCTGTCGCTGGCCGACGATGCTTCGGTGGACGCGGTGCTGGAGCCTTTATCGGGGGTGATCGCAGCCGGCACCGTCATCGTCGACCACACCACCACTGCTGCCACCGCCACCGCCGCGCGTGTGGCGCGCTGGGATGCGCGGGGCCGCACTTTCGTGCACGCGCCGGTCTTCATGGGCCCGGCCAACGCGGCTGAAGGCAGCGGCATCATGTTGTTGTCGGGCGCCCGCGAGCGCTGCGAAGCGCTGCTGCCGCAGTTGCAAACGATGACCGGCCAGGTCATCAACCTGGGCCTGCAGCCCGAACGTGCAGCGGCCTTCAAGCTGCTGGGCAACCTCACCATCCTGGGCCTCATTGGTCTGCTGGGTGACGTCAACCGCCTGGGCCACGCGATGGGCATCAGCGCAGAAGAATCGTTTACGCTGTTCAAACATTTCAACCCCGGCGCCACGCTGGCCGCGCGCGCTGAACGCATCGTGTCGGCCGATATCACCAAGCCTTCTTTTGAGCTGACCATGGCGCGCAAAGACGTGCGGCTGATGATTGAACAAGCGCAGCAGGGTGGCCAGACGCTGGCGCTGATGCCGGCGCTGGCCGCCCTGTTTGACGCCGGCATTGCGAACGGCCAGGGCGCGCTGGATGTGGTGGTCGCAGCGCGGGTGCCGGGTTGACAGGGGTGTCGTTCACGGCCGGGTGGGAACACCCAGCAACCCGCACTGCACCCCGCACGACACCCGGCATGACGCGCCGGACTACGCCCCGGCCAACACCCCCGTCAACAGCTGCGCTGGCACCTGCCGGTCGTCAGCATCGGTGACGAGCTGGAACACCCAGCCTTCAGCCGTGCGTTGCACGCTGATGCCCTCGGCTTTGCAGATGCGCCGCAGCGGCTGCACGGCCTGCAGCACGCCGGCCGCGTTGACCCAGCCCACGGCAGAACCCACACAAAAGCCGTCGGCATAGGCATCGCTGGTGGCTTCTGCAGCCGCGCTGAACGCCCAGCCGCCGCCCGCCAGTGCAGCGCCATCGGTGAAAGTCAATGGCACGCCGCCCAGACAGCCCAGATCAAACCGCTGCACCGCCTGCACGGGCGCAGCCGGTGCGCCAGCAGCCAGCGCGCGCAGCACGGCTTGCAGTTCCAGCCGCACACAGGCGCTGACCGGGTCGCCAAGATGGCCGCGTTGCAGCAAGCACAAGCAGCCGGCATCCACAAAAGCACCTTCGATGTTGACTTGTGAAAACAGCGTATGCAGCGGTGCAAACAGCGGCTGCAAGTCCAGCACCTGCACAGCCCCTGTGGGCTGGCCGCAGGCCGCCAGTGGCAACAGCGCGCCCAGCTGGCGATTGGGCCTGGAGCCAGAACCCAGCGCCAACAGCGCGCCGTGTGGGCAGCCGGCAAACGGCGGCAGCAGCGTCAGCGATTCAAGGTCGCGTTTGCGCGCTTTGCGGCTGCTGTGGTTTGCATGTACGGCAGGTGTTGCAGGTGTGGTCGATGTTGCAGATGTTGCAGACGTGCGGCACACGCTGGGTGCGGCTTCATCAAAAAGCCGCAGCAGCTGTCCGGGTGCGTGCCCTGTCAAGTTAAAAACACCCAAATGGTCTTCGTCGTCGGCCACCACATACAGGCAGTTGCCGACCTGCACCAGACCGCTGGCAGCACTGAGTGGGCGCACCACCGCATCGGCTGTGTTGCCGGCCACCATCAGCGTGCGCAGCAATTGGGTTTCGAGCACGTTGCAGGGGCGGGTTAAAGGGTGCGGCCATTCTCAGGGGTCGGTGCCTGGTTTCATAGACTGCGCCCTGTGATCCAGAAGCCCCGCAGCAGCGCCCGCCACCACCACCACCACCACGTGTATGTGGTGGAACTGTCTGATCGTGTCTGGACCGAGGGCAAGTTTCGCCGCGCCAACCCGCAGTACAGCGGCAGCAAACCTTGTGTTTATGTCGGCATGACGGGCCTGGAACCCGACTGGCGTATGGACAAACACAAAGCCGGGATCCAGAGCAACCGCTACGTTTTCAACTATGGCCTGCGCCTGCTGCCGGCCTTGTATGAGGTCTACAACCCGATGCCCTATGACGCGGCGCGCGACATGGAAGTGGAGCTGGCCATCGGCCTGCGCGAAGCCGGATATGCGGTGTGGCAGGCCTGAGGCGCGGGCCAGCCGTTGACAGCGCCCCAGACACTGTGAGCTGCGAAATACACTCAAAGCTGGAAGGCGGCTGATCGCTGCTGCCCCCCTGTAAATCACCCGGAGCCCCAACAATGAAAACCCGCGCAGCCGTGGCCTGGAAGGCCGGCGCCCCGCTGACTATCGAAGAAGTAGACCTGCAAGGCCCACGCGAAGGCGAAGTGCTGGTGGAAATCAAGGCCACCGGCATCTGCCACACCGATGCCTACACGCTGAGTGGTGCTGACCCCGAAGGCCTGTTCCCCGCCATCCTGGGCCACGAAGGCGCCGGTGTGGTGCTTGAAGTGGGCGCCGGCGTGCCTTGGCTGAAACCCGGCGATCATGTGATACCGCTGTACACACCCGAATGCCGGCAATGCAAGTTTTGCCTGTCGCGCAAAACAAACTTGTGTCAGAGCATCCGTGCCACCCAAGGCAAAGGTTTGATGCCCGACGGCAGCAGCCGTTTTTCCATCGGCGGCAAACCCGTGCTGCACTACATGGGCACCAGCACCTTTGCCAACCACACCGTGGTGCCCGGCATCGCACTGGCCAAGATTCGGCCTGACGCGCCGTTTGACAAGGTCTGCTACATCGGCTGTGGCGTCACCACCGGCGTGGGCGCTGTGCTGTTCACCGCGAAGGTGGAAGCCGGCGCCAACGTGGTGGTGTTTGGGCTGGGCGGTATCGGGCTGAACGTCATACAGGGCGCCAAGATGGTGGGCGCCGACAAGATCATCGGCGTCGACATCAACCCCGGCCGCGAAACCATGGCGCGCCAGTTCGGCATGACACACTTCATCAACGCGGCCGAACATCAAAACGTGGTGGACAGCATTGTGCAGCTGACGGATGGCGGTGCTGACTACAGTTTTGAATGCATCGGCAACACGAAGGTGATGCGCCAGGCGCTGGAATGCACGCACAAGGGTTGGGGCCGCAGCATCATCATCGGCGTGGCCGAAGCCGGTGCCGAAATCAGCACCCGGCCCTTTCAGCTGGTGACGGGCCGCAAGTGGGAAGGCTCAGCCTTCGGCGGCGCACGCGGCCGCACCGACGTGCCGAAAATCGTGGACTGGTACATGGACGGCAAGATCAACATTGACGACCTGATCACGCACAAGCTGCCGCTGGAGCGCATCAACGAAGGGTTTGATTTGATGAAGCGCGGGGAATCGATCAGGGCGGTGGTGGAGTTTTAGGGCGAGCTCCTGTCTTTAAGGCTTGAATCGCCGCACTGCAACCCCGCATTCAGCGGGTAAGTGCGGAGCGAGGCTTGCACTCGCTTACAGGCCGCCTGCATGGACTCCACCACATACGTTCGATAGGCCTGCAGAGCCTGGGCGTGCTCAGGGAGACAGGCTGGTGGGGGTTCGCGCAGGTGTGCTGTCGTCGATTCGGGCCGTGGCCGAACCCCATGAGCCGTTGGGGTTTGCATCCCGTTCAGCAAGCACCAACGGCGACGGGCCCAGGCTGTCGCAGGGCCTGCGAGCACTGACCGTTATTGCGCGGCTGCATCATGTGCCGTCTGATGCAGCCGGGCTTTTGCACCAGCTGGGAAGATCAGGGGCGAACGCTGCAACCATTGGCGACTTGCTGCTGGCCTGCAAACACTTGGGCCTGCGCGCCAAGCGCGTGAAAACCACTGCCAGCCGTCTGCCACTGACGCCACTGCCGGCATAGGCATTGATGCAAGACGGCAGCATCGCGGTATTGGCGCAGTGCAACGGCAATCGGGTGCTGCAGCAGCGCTTTGCTGAAGGTGATGAACAGCGCCCGCTGATCGAGACCTTCGCTGCATTTGACGCGCAATGGTCCGGTGAGTTGATCCTCGTCACCAGCCGCGCCAGCCTGGCCGGTGAACTGGCCAAGTTTGATTTCAGCTGGTTCATTCCCAGCCTGGTGAAACACCGGCGCCTGCTGGGTGAAGTGCTGCTGGTCAGCGTGTTTCTGCAGCTTTTTGCCCTCGTCAGCCCGCTGTTTTTTCAGGTCGTGATGGACAAGGTGCTGGTGCACCGGGGCAGTAGCACGCTGGACGTGCTGGTGGTGGGCCTGGTCATCGTGATGCTGTTTGAAAGCGGCTTGACGGTGCTGCGTTCCTACGTCTTCAGTCATATGACCTTTCGATAAAGGGCAGCCGCATCGACGTGGAACTGGGCTCGCGCCTGTACCGCCACCTGCTGAACCTGCCGCCGGCTTACTTTGACCTGATTAGCAAGGAACCTCAGCCGCTAAAACCATGCGAAGCGGGCATGGCCGAGTGTCGCAAGCTGTGTGCGCCAGCCGCCGAAGGATTGCGCGAAGGTCGAATCTGCGGTTGAACAGGTACTGCACCTGTGCCAGATAGCGATGAGAGTACTTCGCGAAACCAAA
>JAYUPP010000305.1:0-8417 GCA_043760045.1 Betaproteobacteria bacterium | reverse complement strand
CAGGGCGTAGCCGTTTTTCAGCGCCAGGCCTGATCGGTCGCCATCTGAGTGGTCCGGGTCGTGGCCCGCGTAGGCCACGCGCAGGCGCTGCATGGCCGGCAACAGGTCGGCCACCGGCAACATCGCCAGCACGTCATCGCCGCCGGCGTAGATAAGCCGCCCAAGGTGTTCGTCTTCGATCACGTGAGGTGCCACCACCAGCGAAAAGTCGTTCAGTGCCGCCGAAATTGCCAGGTGGCGGTTGGGCGACACTGCCCGCTTTTGCGCTGCATATTTGCGCAGCAGCGGCTGGCGCAAAGCGTGTTTGTCGAAGCCATCACGCACAGAAGGGTGCCAGCTGTCGCGGTAGCTGATGGCGTGGTCGTCACCACCCGCCAGCCAGGCGCCCATGTGGTCGCCGTCCATCAGCAGCATGCCGTAATAGGTTTCGAGGCGGGCGCTGTCATCGCCTTCGGCACGCAGTGTGCGGCGCACCAGGTCGCGCAGGCTTTGCGCTTGCGACTCGTTCGTCACCTCGTCTGCAGCATCCAACAAGGCTGGCAGGCGCTTGGCGTCATCCAGCGCGCTGGCGCTCCTGGCTTGGTGGCGCATCAACCGGCGCGGCAGCGCCACAGTTTCGGCGTCATGTTCGTTCAGCGCCGCAGCCAGGCCATCGCGACCAGGCCCACCACGCTGCAACCACCGATCCAGCTGGTGCGCCAGCGCCATCGTGTGGGTGGATACAACAAAGCGTTGGGCGCTGGTGCTGCCCTCGCGCTCGTCGCCACCGCCCAGCGCGCGGCCCACCTCTTCGGCAAACAGCGTGGGCCACAGGCGTTTCAGTGCCGGCAGCGCACCCAGGTGCTCGCCGGGCTTGGCCCAGGCTTTTTTGTTCTTCGCGATGCGCGCCCACAGCGTGTCGGTCTGTTGGCGGTATGAATGCAGAAGCTGCGCCGGGTTGGTGGTCAGCCACTCGGTCTGGCCGGTGAGTGAACAGCGCCAGCCCTGCTGCGTGGTCTGCTTGAACGGCCGCATGGCTTTGGCGGCTGCCAGCGCCCGTTCGGCCAGGTCGTGCACTGCCGGGTACAGCGCGCCCGGGTTGGGCAGCCAGAAGGTGGTGTTGTCGTCCCACTGCAATTCGCCCTGCAGCACCTGCCAGTCGTGGCTGTCCAAGAAGCCGCAAGGCTGCCCGGGCTGAACGCCAAAAAAGGGCGCCATGGCGGCCGACAACGCGGTGGTGTCAAGGTCGTTTTGTTTCTTCTCGTTGCGCGGGCTGATCAGCGAAAACGGCACTGCCGCCCAGTGCACTTCGGGGAAGCCGTCCAGCTGTTCGCGCATCTGGCGGTGGCAGTGCTGCTCAGCGCCGCCGTCGCCGTCGGTGTCCGTGTTGTACTCCGCCGCCTTCAGCAGGCGGTCCACCACCGTCTGGCCCTGCGCTTGCAGCCAGCTGCGCACGGCTTGTTCAACTTGTTTCGCAAGCGCCGATGCCTTGGATGCGGGCACGATGGCCACAAAGCGGTTGGGCAGCGCAGCCGCGAAAAGCGGGTTGGCGTCGGTGCCACCCCGCGCCCAATCGCAGCTTGCAAACAGCGCCGGCGGCAGGCCGCATTCCTGGCGCAACCACAAGTCCACCTGCGGCACGCCGCGCAGGCGCGGGAACAGGATCGCGTCGGGGCCAAGCGCCTCACACACCGGTTTCATCGCCTCCCACGCCAGGCGCGCCAGCAGGTGCGAGCCGGCCCACAGGTCGGACGTGGAACGTGCGGCTTCAATGAAACCTTGCACCGGGCCCAGTGCCACGGTCAGCAGCGCGACTTCGCCTTCGGGGTCGTCGGCCATGGCGCCAGCGAAGGCCGATGTCAGGTCCAGGTGGTCCCAGATGCTGTGGTCGGGCACGCGGGTGTCAGCCGGCAGCAGCGGCCACAGTGCGCCGAGTTTGCCGTTGTCCTCAGTCTCGCTGAGCGTTGGGCCAAAGCGCCAGTAAGCCAGCAGCGTGGCGCGCCAGTCGATGGTGTCACCCTGGCGTTGCACCAAACCAGCGAAGTGAGTGAAGCTGCGGGACTTCAGCTCGTCAAGGTCGTCGTCACCCAGGCCCGCCAGTTCACTGCCTGGGCTCAGGTCATAGGGCTTGCCCGTCAGCGGGTGAACCAGCACCGGCCGCTTTGTCCAGCGCACCTGCGCCCAGTGGGCCACTTTCAGCGTCAGCTCATCGCCCTTTTTGGTCTGCACCGTGATTTCCTGTAGCGGCCACTGCGGCCGGTCGGCGGCGGCGGCCCACCAGTCGGCACGCTGCACGGTTTTGTAGGTGCCGGACTTGATGCCGCCTTTGAACAGCACGCTGTGCAGCACGTCGGCGTTGTCGGGGTCGATGTGGGCTGTGTCCAGGTGCTGCTGCCCGAGCAAGCGGCGCAGCACGCGCGAGGTGCCGCCTTCGTGGCCTTCGGGGTCGCGCAGCAGCACCAGGGCTTTTTCAGCCGGGTCGTGCAGGCGGGCGTGCAACTTAACGTGCCACAGGGTGTCGCTTGTCATGGGGTGGGCTCAGGCGGCAGTGCGTTGCAGGGCTTGCGCGGGTTGGTCCAGAAAGCTGTGCACGCTTTGCCAGACACCTTCGATGGCGCTGCGGTCGGGTTTGAACTGCGGCGGCGGCAGGCAAGGCATATGGAAGATCACACCGCGCAGCTGGCCGTCGGCGTCGGCGCGGACCTTGAAGCGCAGGCTGTTGGGCAGGCGGTAGTCACCCTGGCCGCTCTTCTTCCAGGCTGCAACGTTGTGATTGGTGACGGGGTGGCTGAGCCAGTGGCGATCTTCAACCTTGGCTGAGCCTTGTCCTGTCGTGAATATGAACAGCCTGCGCAGGCCGATCTTGATTTCGGCCAGACGGCGCATCGCGCTTTTCCAGTCAAGCATGGCGCCGGTCTGCCAAATCAACGCGCCCTGGCTATCGCGGCCAATGGCGTGTGGCCAGTCGTGCAGAAGGCTGGCGCTCCAGTCGGATGACAGGTGCTCGCTGAGTGGGCCGTCCAACGCAGGCGTTTCGCCGTCAGCTGGTTGAAGCGTGAAAGACCCCCAGCCGTTGCGGCTGCGCCCGCCCAGCGTGCCGTACTGGTGCAGCAGCGAAAGCGCTGTGTGCAGCCGCCCGGCCTCTGGTCCTGCGGGGAATGCCAAGCTCAGCTGCGCAGATTCGTCAACCTGAATCGCCGCATTGCATTTGTCGCTCAGGCGCGTGCGGTTGCGGCCATCCAGCGGCCCAAAGCCAAGATAGGCGTGCGGCCCAACTTTGTAGCCGGTGCGCTCGACTTCGGGGTGCACAACAGCCGGCTGTTCAAGTCGATCCCAACTTTTCAATGCACCGATGCGCCAATGGCTCAGCCGTATGCGCAGCTGGCTCTTGCGTGAAGCACCTTCGCTGTCAGCTGCCACGCCAAAGAGTTCGCCTTCGGCCACGCGCATGGCGCTGACGGTTGTGCTGTTGATGGAGCCGGGCTGATCGGCCGCATAGGCCACCCGCCACCACTGCCGCAGCAGCGACTTGATGGGCGGCGTGCGCCACTGCCCCGTTTGTTCGGCGTTGCCCAGAAAGGCAGGGGTGACAAAGCGCAGGGTGTAGTTGCGGATGAGCATGTGGCGCAGTGATGTCTGTTGGCAGCGATTCTGAGGCTAACAAGTCAATTTGTGGGTTCACGGCAAGCTTGCCGTGTTTCATGAAATCGCCACTGCAGCTGGAACAAGCGCCAACCGATACCGCATCGGCGCGCGACCCTCACCCACCACCAGGTAAGGCTGCGCCGCCCCCAACCCCAGCGCATCCACCAGCACCCGCTTGAGCTTGGACTTGCGCTCGTCAAAGTCGGCCTGGCTCATGCCGTGGCGGTAACGCGCTGCGGCGCGCGCGTCGTCGCCCATCGTGCCGAGTACGCGGCGGTATTCGGCCAGATAGGCCTGGGCATGCGCCAGTGAAGGCTCGGCCTTG
Organism: Betaproteobacteria bacterium; assembly: GCA_043760045.1. Taxonomy (GTDB): domain Bacteria; phylum Pseudomonadota; class Gammaproteobacteria; order Burkholderiales; family Burkholderiaceae_C; genus Rubrivivax. The sequence goes on along the minus strand of JAYUPP010000305.1, from coordinate 4,468 downwards.
TTGGGCCGCTCAAGCCCTGCCTGGCCGGTCAAAGCGCGGCGCGCAAACCAGGCGAGGAAGGCCATCTCTGCTGGTGCCAGCGCCACGCGCTGCCCCGCAGCATCGACATGCCCCGCGCGCAGGTCCAGCACCAGGCGCGGCGGCCCCAGCTGGTTCTGCGCAGCCTGCACGGCCTGTGCAAACCCGGCCCGGCCTTGCAGCAGCGCGGGTGGCAAGCCGTGGCGCAGCCTGACAAAGGGAATGTCGGCCAGCGTTACATCCGCTGCCTGGCAATCGGCCAGCTTGCCAGCGCGTGTTTCGATGATGCGTTCGTAGGGTGTGGGGTAGAAAAAGTCCCAGCTCGACTCGTAAGGGTCGCTCACCAACACATGCGTTAGGCGGTCGCCATCCCGGCCCCACAGACTGAGCGCGTAACCGGCAAAGAAGCCCATGGTTTTGCGCCCCCCTGCCAAACTGAGGTGCAGATGGACTTGCTCGTCAGCGGTGAAGCGGCGCACCGCCTCGGCAATCTGGTCTGCCGCGCAGGCGTTGTCTTCGGCGCTGCGGATGTCCGTCAGCGGCATGCCATCAGGGCCGCGAAGAACTTGAATGCACTCTGCGTTGAAGGTAATGGCAGGCAGATGGAAGTCGGCCAAAAAGCGTTGGAACCAGCCCAGTTGTTCTGACAACAACGCAAGCCGCACCCGCTCAGCGCCTTCTACGGTGGTGATGATGTGCACTTCGTGCGGCACCGCGTCGGCGCCTTCGCGCATCAACGCGTAAAGAGTCTCGGTGACGATCTGCGGGCTCAACCCGGTGACGGCCAAGAGCACTCTGCGTTTGGGCGCATAAGCCTGCGCCCGCGCCTGCGTTGCAGGCACTTTTGGGATGGTGTCGAGCATGGCGGCATCGTGTCACACGGGGTAAAGGCGGCCCTGCGCCGCAAGCTTGCTGACGGCATCCGGGTGCTGGAACTGCCGGCATTTGGCCCTGCAATTCCTGCACAAGACCGGCACGGTTGCGGCATAGCATCGGCGCCCAGCGGCATCGCCAATGCCGCAGCTGTCAAGCGGCATCAAAGATGCCGCAGCTGTCAAGCGGCATCACTGAAACCGCATGCGCCAAGCGGCATCGGTGCCGGCGTGTGCCCTGGAGCACTCATGCACGAATGGTTGCACCGTCTCGACCAGCACTTCCCCGTGCGTTACTCGGCCTGGATGCTGAGCGCCGTGCTGGCGCTGCTGTTCACGCTGGCTTACCTGCTCACGGGCAGCGGCGGTGTGCCCGCGCTGATGTGCCTGTTTCTGGTCGGCCTGGGTGCGCGCGACACGCGCCAGCGGCGCCATTCGGTGCTGCGCAACTACCCCGTCATCGGGCACTTGCGTTTTTTGCTGGAATTCATCCGGCCCGAGATGCGCCAGTACTTCATTGAAAGCGACCGCGAGGCCGCACCGTTTTCGCGTCAGCAGCGCAGCCTGGTCTACCAGCGTGCCAAGGGCGCTGCCGACAAGCGCCCCTTTGGCACCCAGCTCGACGTGGGCGAAGTGGGTTATGAATGGATCAACCACTCGCTGGCGCCCACGGTGCTGGCTTCGCACGACTTCCGCGTCACGATCGGTGGCGGTGGCGGCGAGGGCGGCAGTGAAGCCGACAAAAGTAGCGTCTGCACCCAACCCTACAGCGCCAGCGTTTTCAACATCTCGGCCATGAGTTTTGGTGCCTTGAGCGCCAACGCCATCCTGGCGCTGAACGGCGGCGCCGCCAAAGGCCACTTTGCCCACGACACCGGTGAAGGCTCGATCAGCCAGCACCACCGGGTGCATGGCGGTGACCTGATCTGGGAAATCGGCAGCGGTTACTTCGGCTGCCGCCATGACGACGGCAGTTTCAGCGATGAACGCTTCAGCGAAAACGCGCGCGACCCGCAGGTCAAGATGATCGAGATCAAGCTCAGCCAGGGCGCCAAACCCGGCCATGGCGGGGTGCTGCCCGGCCCCAAGGTGACGGCCGAGATTGCGCTGGCGCGCGGCGTGCCGGTGGGCGTGGACTGTGTCAGCCCGGCCAGCCACAGCGCGTTTTCAACGCCGGGGGAGATGATGCAGTTCATCGCCCGGCTGCGCCGCCTGTCGGGCGGCAAACCGACCGGCTTCAAGCTGTGCATCGGCCACCCGTGGGAATGGTTTGCGCTGGCCAAAGCGATGCTGGAGACCGGCATCCTGCCCGACTTCATCGTCGTCGACGGCGGCGAGGGCGGCACCGGCGCGGCGCCTCTGGAATTCACCGACCACGTGGGCGCGCCGATGCAGGAAGGCCTGCTGCTGGTGCACAACACGCTGGTGGGGCTGGGTCTGCGGCAGCGCGTCAAGATCGGCTGCGCCGGCAAGGTGGTCAGCGCTTTTGACATCGCGCGCGCGATGGCGCTGGGTGCCGACTGGTGCAACGCCGCACGCGGCTTCATGTTTGCGCTGGGTTGCCTGCAGGCGCAAACCTGCCACACCGGGCACTGCCCCACCGGTGTGGCCACGCAAGACCCGCAGCGCCAGCGCGCTTTGGTGGTGCCCGACAAAGCCGAACGTGTGTGGCGCTTTCACCAGAACACACTGAAGGCGTTGCAGGAACTGGTGCAGGCTTGTGGGCTGGACCACCCGAACCAGATCAACGCCTCGCACATCGTGCGGCGGGCATCGGATCACAGCGTGCGGCTGCTCGCCAATCAGCTGGCTTTTGTCAAACCCGGGGCATTGACTGCGGCCATCGAAGGCCGTGCCGACTGGCCGCACAACGTGTTCAAGTTGTACTGGCCCCTGGCGCAGACGGCCAGCTTCATGCCGGCCGAGTCTTGACCGCAGGTTGGGTGTTTTGCAACTCTTTAGCAGCGCCGGGTCGCCGCCGGCCGGCCCTCAGGGCTTGGGCGGCAGGCTGTCGATGAAGCTGGGCCGCGTGGACAGCTTGTCGTGCAGGCGCAGCAGGTTCGGGTGGTCGGCGCGCCAGTTGATCTGCGGAAACCGGAAGTCGAGGTAACCCAAGGCACTGCCCACCGCCACGTCGGCCAAGGAAAAGTGGTTGCCGGTGCAGTAAGGTTTGTCGCTCAGGCCTTGCGACATCGCCTGCAGCACGGCAGTCACCCGGCTCATCTGGCGGTCGATCCACAGCTGCGACCGCTGCTCGGCGGTGCGCCCGGCCCAGGTGGCTTCCAGCCGCGCCAGGATGCTGGCGTCCAGCAGGCCGTCGGCCAGCGCTTCCCAGGTGCGAACCTCGATGCGTTCGCGCCCGGTGGGCGGCATCAGTTTGCCCACGGGCGACAAGGTGTCGAGGTATTCGACGATGACGCGGGAATCGAACACCGCTTCGCCGCCCTCCATCACCAGGCAAGGAACCTTGCCCAAGGGGTTGCTTTTCAGAATGTCGTCAGCGCCCCAGACGTCCTCGAGCACCAGCTGGAAATCAAGCTTCTTTTCTGCCATCACGATGCGAACCTTGCGCACGTAGGGGCTGGTCAGTGAACCGATGAGCTTCATGAATGGGGTGTCACGGGCGGGCCGTGGGTGTCTTGTTCCCTGGAAATGGGCAAACCATTCTAATGACCGGGTTGTTGTGCCGCAGGCCCACCGGAGCGTGCGGAATGCACGCCTGGAGCCCGCCGGTGCGGCCCTTCGATGAAGCCGCACACCGCAGCGCGCTGCGGCAAGCTGCAACCTGCGTTTCATGATTCGGGGCACCGCCCCGGACCATGGAACAGTTCCACATCAAGCCCGCATTCTTGACAGTGCCGGCAGCGGCAGGTGCTTGTCAGCTGCGGGCTTCGGTAGCACACTGGGGCTGCGGTCGTTCGACCGCTTCAGCCCCCCTCTATCCTGCAGTCCAACCCCAACCCTTTTGCTCCCGGTTTTCCGCAACCGGCGGTTTTGGCCGTCGGTATCTTTGTCCCACCCCCCGTAAAGGAGGTTCTGATGAACTTGACGATCAGCGGCCATCACCTTGAAGTTACGCCCGCTTTGCGAGAGTACGTGCTCACCAAGCTGGACCGTGTGACGCGGCATTTCGACCAAGTGGTCGATGTCACCGTGCTGCTGACAGTGGAAAATCTGAAAGAAAAGGAACGAAGGCAAAAGGCCGAGGTGACGGTGCATGTGAAGGGCCGCGACATCTTTGTTGAACACAGCCACGAAGACATGTATGCGGCCATCGACCAGCTGATGGACAAGCTGGACCGCCAGGTGATGCGCCACAAGGACCGCGTGCAAGACCATCACCACACATCGCCCAAACGCGCGGCCACCAGCGTTATCTGAAGCGCCGCCCTAACCGCTGCGCGCTCGTCAACCCACGGCCCTTCGGGGCCGTTTTGCATGGTGAGCGGTTTGTTGCTGCAGCGCCGCAATTATTTGGCTGAAACCCTCAAAACCACCTGTTTCGAGGCCCAGGTAGGGTGCTGTCTTTGGGGGGGCGTTGCTATGATGAATTGAGCCACCTGCCGCGTTTTTCTGCC
>JAYUPP010000304.1:0-3254 GCA_043760045.1 Betaproteobacteria bacterium | reverse complement strand
GAGCTTGCCCTCGGTTTGCACCTTTTCCTGCAGCGCGCGCAGGGCCTCCAGGCGCGCGGCGGTGTCGGCCAGCTTGCGGCCTTCAGCATTGACCGTTTCTTGCGCGGCGCGGCGCTGTTCATCCAGCGCAGGAACCTGGTCTTGCAGCTCGTGCAGGCGCGCCTCGGCCACTTCAAAAGTCTGTGCGGCGGTGCCGTCTTGCAGCTGCAGTGTCTGCAGACGTGCCATGTCAGGCAGCTGCAGGCCTTTTTGTTCAGCGGCCAGTTTTTCCTGGCGCAGTTTCAGGGCACGCGACTGTTCTTCCACGCTGCGGCTGTCGGCCGCCAGCACCTGAATTTGCTGCTGCACCTGCGCCACCGTGTTGCGCTGCTGACTGCTGGCGGCTTGTGCGCTGCGCACCGCGTCGTCCAGCGCCGGCAGTTGCGCGGCTTGTTCTTCAGCCTGCGCGTGCAAGATTTCAGCCTGCTCGTCAGCGCCCGTCATGCGGCCTGAAATGTCGTCCAGCTCAGTGTGCGCAGCGTCCTGGCGCTCGGCCCACTGGCTGTTTTGCAGCTTCAGGTCGGCCAGGCGGGTTTCAGCGCGCGCGCGGCCTTCCACCACATAACGAATGCGCTCTTCAAGCCGGCTGACGGCCAATGCAGCCTCGCCCAGCAAGCCTTGTTTGCTGTGCAGCACATCGTTGGCTGCGTAGTGCGCCTGTCGCACCTGCTCCATCTGCGCTTCCACCTGGCGCAGTTCAGCCAAACGGCTTTCCAGCGCATTGGTGGCTTCGGCCACGGCGGTTTTGACACGCGTTTCTTCGCTCGCGGCGTCGCGGTGTTTCAAGAACCACAACTGGTGCAGCTTCAGCGTGCCCTGCTCTTGCAGGCTGCGGTACAGGCTGGCCACCTCGGCCTGCTTTTCCAGCTTCTCAAGACTGCTGTTCAGTTCACGCAGGATGTCGTCCACACGCGTCAGGTTCTCGCGTGTGTCTTTCAGCCGGTTTTCAGTTTCGCGGCGGCGCTCTTTGTATTTGCTGACGCCGGCGGCTTCTTCCAGGAACAGTCGCAGTTCTTCAGGCCGGCTTTCGATGATGCGGCTGATGGTGCCCTGGCCGATGATGGCGTAGGCACGCGGCCCAAGGCCGGTGCCCAGGAACACGTCTTGCACGTCGCGCCGGCGCACCGGCTGGTTGTTGATGAAGTAGCTGCTGGTGCCGTCGCGCGTGAGCGTGCGTTTGACCGCGATCTCGGCAAAAGAATTCCACTGCCCACCAGCGCGTGCCAGTGTGTTGTCGAACACCAGTTCCACGCTGGCGCGGTTGGCGGCCTTGCGCTGGCCGCTGCCACTGAAAATGACGTCCTGCATCGACTCGCCGCGCAGTTCACTGGCTTTGCTTTCCCCAAGCACCCAGCGCACGGCATCCATGATGTTGCTTTTGCCGCAGCCATTGGGGCCCACCACGCCCACCAGTTGCCCGGGCAACTGAAAGGTGGTGGATTCGGCGAAGGACTTGAAGCCCGAAAGTTTGATCTGGGTAAGGCGCATGGGCGGCGGCTGAAGGCGGCACGACGCGTGTCAGGCGCCGGCGTGCACTTTCCTCTGGCACTTTTCTCGTCGCACTTTTCGTAAGTGCTTGATTTGAATGAAAAAAAGCACCCAACTGCGGGGTGCAAGGCGGGCCGGATGATAGCATCGCGGCCGCTTACAAATTGCCCCGCTGCAGCACCCCCGCAGCGTTTGCACCATGGCCAAAAAAACCACACCGCCCCTGAACCAGCGCCAGCGCCCGGCCACACCACCCAGCGCACCCAGCCGCGACTTGCAAGTGTTTGCCAACCCCGCGCCGGCGCGCGACTACGTTATTCGCTTTGACGTGCCCGAATTCACCTGCCTGTGCCCGCTGACCGGCCAGCCCGACTTCGCGCACTTCAAGATCGACATCGTGGCCGACCAGCTGTGTGTCGAAACCAAGAGCCTGAAGCAGTATTTCTGGAGCTTTCGCAATGAAGGCGCCTTCCACGAAAAAGTCAGCAACCAGATCGTCAGCGACATCTGCGCGGCCATCGCGCCACGTTTTGTGCGTTTGCATGCCGACTGGTTTGTGCGCGGTGGCATCCGCACTTTTGTAACGGTGGAACAGCGGAAAAAAGGCTGGAAACCGGCGCCTGCAGTGGCCTTGCCCGGCGCTTGCGGCTGAATGGCGGCTGCCGCACAGGGCACCACCGCCGCCGCTTTAGCGCCCAGGCCGGCCTATCAAAAGTTTGCTGTGGCCGTGCAGGCCAGTGCCATCGACGGCCAGGGCGCTTTTGCTGACGAAACCATCCCGGCGCGGCTGAAGATAGGCGAGATACGCGGCGAAAGCATCAGCGTGCAAACCGCGCGCATCCGTGCCACGCGCAGCGAGCGCATCATGATCGTTGAGCTGTCGAACAAAAAGGCCATCGACTTCAGCCACTCGGCCGACCCCATGCGCTACACCAACCACAGCTGCCGGCCCAACGCGCGGCTGTGCATACGCCAGGGGCGGGTGGAGTTCTACGCCTTGCGCGCCATTCAAACCGGCGAAGAAATCACCGTCGATTACGGTGAAACCCACCATGAAGGCCGGCTGCGCTGCCGCTGCGGCGTGGTGGCTTGTCGCGGCGCTTTGTGAAACGGGCGCCGGGGTGCGCCGCAATGGGGGCTGTAGTGGGGGCTGCAGTGGGGGCTGTAGTGTGGGCTGCAGTGGGGGCTGTAACGCGCGCTGCGCCGGGGCCGCAGGGATAATCTGCAGCCATGAACCCCTTGCTGCAACGCCTGCACCCTTACCCCTTCGAGCGCTGGCGTGAGCTCACTGCCCACATCACACCCAACCCGGCTTACCGCCCCATCAGCCTGGGCATCGGCGAGCCCAAACATGCCACGCCGGCGTTGATAGAAGAAGCGTTGATAGCGGCTCTGCCGGGGTTGTCCAGCTACCCGGCCACGGCCGGTGAACCGCAGCTGCGTGAAGCCATCACCGGCTGGCTGCAGCGCCGTTACGGCGTGGCTTTGAACGCGGGCACGCAGGTGCTGCCGGTGGGCGGTTCGCGTGAAGCCTTGTTTGCTTTTGCGCAGACCGTCATCGACGCCACAAAGGCCGGCGCCACCGTGGTTTGCCCCAACCCTTTTTATCAAATTTACGAAGGCGCGGCGCTGCTGGCCGGTGCCCAGACCTGCTTCGTGCCCAGCGTGCCGGCGCGCAACTTTGCGGCCGACTGGGCGGCAGTGAGCGAAGCCACCTGGGCGCGCAC
>JAYUPP010000303.1:0-8452 GCA_043760045.1 Betaproteobacteria bacterium | reverse complement strand
TGCCCGTCAATTTGCCCGACGCCGGCGGCACCCAGGTGGTCGATTGCTTTTTCAATCGTTCTGGCCACAGCGACTTCGGCAGCGTGGAAGCGGCCCACCGCGCGCTCATAGAACAGGTGGTGGAAGTGGACGCCGCGATGGTGGACCGCTACCTGAACGACGGCGATGTGGACGCCAGCGAACTGCACGCGCCGCTGGAACAGGCGCTGCGTGAAGGCCACTTGATACCGGTGTGTTTTGTCTCGGCGCGCAGCGGCGCCGGTGTGGCCGAGCTGCTGGACATCATGGCCCGGCTGCTGCCCAACCCGCTTGAGGCCAACCCGCCCGACTTCATCAACGGCGAGCCCGGTGACAGCTCGGCGCCGGCGGTGCCGATGCAGGCACAGCCCGACCCGGCGCTGCACGTGCTGGCGCACATCTTCAAGGTCACCAACGACCCTTTTGTCGGCCGCATGGGCCTGCTGCGGGTGCACCAGGGCACGCTGACGGTGGGCGGTGCGGTGTTCATTGGTCACGCGCGCAAGCCCTTCAAGGTGACGCACCTTTACTTGCTGCAGGGCAAACAGACGGTGGAGGTGCAACAAGCCGTGCCGGGCGACATCGTGGCGGTGGCGAAGGTGGACGACATCCACTTCGACGCCGTGCTGCACGACGCGGCCGAAGACGAACACATCCACCTGCTGCCGCTGCCGTTTCCAAAACCGGTGCACGGCTTGGCGATTGAACCGAAGCGGCACGGCGACGAACAGCGCATGTGGGAAATCGTCACCAAGCTGGTGGACGAAGACCCTTGCCTGCGGCTGGAACATGTGGCCAGCACCAACGAGACCGTGCTTTACGGCCTGGGTGACTTGCACCTGCGGGTGCTGCTGGACCGCCTGCGCGAGGTCTACAAATTTGAAGTCAACACCCGGCCACCGCGCATTGCCTACCGCGAGACTGTAACGGTGCCGGCTTTGGGCCACCACCGGCACAAAAAACAAAGCGGCGGCGCGGGCCAGTTTGGAGAAGTGTTTTTGCGCGTGCACCCGCTGGCGCGCGGCGCCGGGTTTGAATTTGTCGACCAGGTCAAGGGCGGCACCATCCCGAGCCAGTATTTGCCCGCTGTTGAAAAAGGAATTCGCGAGGTGTTGGCCAGCGGCGCCATTTCAGGCCACCCCGTGGTGGACGTGCGGGTGGAGGTTTATGACGGCAAACACCACAGCGTGGACAGCAAAGACATCGCTTTTGCCACCGCCGGACGCAAGGCGTTTTTGGCCGCGCTGCGCGAGGCGCGGCCGATCGTGCTGGAACCCATCGTGCACATTGAAATCAGCGCGCCCGAAGCGGCGGTGGGCGACATCACGGGTGACCTGTCCAGCCGCCGCGGCCTGATCAGCGGCACGGCACCCGGCGCAAGCGGTGTCATGACGGTGCGCGGCCAGGCGCCGATGTCGGAACTGGCCAGCTACCAGGCGCGGCTGAACGCGCTGACCAGCGGCCAGGGCCGCTACACGCTGGAACTGTCGCACTTCGAAGCAGTGCCACCCACGGTGCAGCGCGAGCTGATGGCGCAGTTCAAACCGCATGACGACGAATAAGGCGCTGCGGCGCGCCGGTCGTCACATCCTGCGCGGTGCTTGGTGGGGGCGCAGCCTGTGCAGCGAAGTTCGGCCGCAAACCGGGGCGGCCAGCGCCGTTGCTAAAGGACCATTTATCATGCAAACACATGCCATCCACACCCCCGACCGCACTGCCCGACCTGCCCCAAATCCGGCTCGACAACGCACTTGCACTGCTTGAAGAATTTGTGCGCGCCGCCGCGCGCCATGCCGACGCTGCCACGCTGCGCGGCCTGGAAAGGCGTTTCGCCGAGCGCATCGACATCCAGCCCAGCTACTGGAGCCAGATCAAAAGCCGGGCGCGCCAGATTGGCGAGCGGCTGGCGCGCCAGTTTGAACAGCGTTGCCACAAACCCGCCGGCTGGATGGACCAGGTGCACAGCGATGCCGGCCGCGCCGCGCTGCAGTCGTCGGCCGTTGACGTGGGCACTGCGGATGACGCGGCCAACGGCCCACGAGCCTCTACAGGCGAGTCGATGCCACGCGACGACGACGAACGTTTCATCGTCGGCCTGGTGCTCACCTATTACCGCCGCCACCCGCAGCGCGCGCGCACACGTTTGCTGGACCTGCTGGGCGAGGTGTTAACCGCGAGCCCGGCGCCACCACGCGCGCCGCCGTTTAAACAAACGCCGCTCGGCGCAGCGACAAAAGGCGCGCAAACGCCGCTCAGCGCCGCAGCTGAAAACGCCCAAGCGCTGTGGCTGCACACCCAAGCCGGCGTGGCGCCGCTGAAGCCGCGCAAGAAGTAAACCGCGCCCGGCACCGCGCACAAGCCGTGGCCCGGCCACCACAGCATCCCCAGTTTGAAGGATGAATTGAGGGTTATTCCGCAGGCTGCGCACTTGCGCGGTGATAACCGCGTATTTATCATTTGCGCAAGCCTGTTGAAACGAAGCGACGGTTGAATTGACAAGCCCGCTTCGACCCCGCAGCCGATTCACCCCCCACCGAAAGCACCATGTTCCTGAATCTGAACTTTGCTGAATTGCTGGCCCTGCGCAATGGCGCGGCCCGCATGGTTTTCAGCGCTCACCAGACCCAGGCCGCATGCCGTGTTTCTGCTCGTTCATTCAGCCGTTTTCCTGAAGATGGTGCCTCGCCCGGGGTGCCGATGAACTGAAAGCCCCACGCCACCGCCGCGCAGGGCCAACCGTTCATCACGGCCCGGGTTGCACCAGCAACCCGGGCCGTTTGCATTTCTGGCCCCAGCTGTTCTCGCTGCACTTTTTTCTGCACCGCCTTGTCTGCACCGCCTTGTCTGCAACACCACCGCGAAGGAGCGACCTCATGAAGATCACCATCAAAAGCATCAAGCCCCGCAACCCTTTTGTTGCAGCCAGCTTGCGGCGCAGCGCGGGCGCACATCGCAAAAGCGCCAGCACCGGCCGCCAGCGCGCCGGCCGCGACTTGAAACGCGAACTGCAACACGAATTGCCGCATCTGCGCCCTCGCCCCTGATTCCCACCACCGGCCTGTTGCCCTTTTTTTGCGGGCACGCCAAGGCCCACCGGAGAATGACCATGACGTTCCATGACTTCCCTTATGACGACGCACCCCCGGCGCTGCGTGGCGCGCGCACGTGGGCAGCAGCCGTCTTGCGTGCCGCCAGCCGTTCGCTGGACACGCTGGCCCAGCGCCTTTCGCTGGTGCAAGCACCCGCTGCTGCCGAGCGCGTGTTGGAGTTCCACGCTGACGCCGGTGCGCCGGAAGGTGCGCTGGACGTCAACGGCCAACTCGTCGGGCATGTGCTCGGCGTGACGCGGCTTTAAGGTTCAAGATGCGGGGCAACGCCCCGCATCTTGGAACACCTCCACACTAACTTTCATGCTCTGGGGCAGCGCCCCGATTCATGAAAGACTTTCACATCAACCTGCGGCCGTTTCGGCCGTGATCTCAAGTCGGCCCACCCCGGCGACGGTTTTGAACGTCGCCGGGGTGACAGCCGCCTGCGGTGGCCATGTCCATGCTGTGTGGCGTTCCAAGCGCTGCGCCCGCAACCGTTTCATCACGCATTTCAGAGGTCAACCGCCATGAACCCCGCTGCAGGTCAACGCCTTTTCATCAACCGCAGCAACCTGCACGACGTGCGGGTGGGTGCCGACCCCGACGCACCGGCTGCACGCGCGCTGCAGCGCGGGCAAGCGCGGCTGCAAGTGCAGAGTTTTGCCTTGACGGCCAACAACATCACCTATGCCGCCTTTGGCGAGTTGATGAAGTACTGGCAGTTTTTCCCGGCGCCCGACACCACGCAGGGCTGCCTGCCCGTGTGGGGCTTTGCCCGTGTGGTGGAGTCGCTGGCCGACGGTGTGCAGGCCGGCCAGCGCGTTTACGGATACTGGCCGGCCGGCAGCCACTGTGTGGTGCAGCCCGTGCGCCCATCAGCGCGGGGTTTTGTTGATGGCGCCGCCCACCGGCAAGAGTTGGCCGCCGTGTACAACCAGTACACCTGGGCGGACGCCGTCACCACCAGCACCGCCGCCGGTGCAGGCGCACAACCCGCGCCGGCAGACACCCAGGACGGCCTGCGCGCGGTGTTGCAGCCCCTCTTCATGACGGCGTTTTTGCTCGACGACTTTTTCGCCGGCAACCAGTTTTTCGGCGCCCAGCAACTGCTGTTGTCCAGCGCGTCCAGCAAAACCGCGATGGCCACCGCGCACAGCCTGGCGCAACGCCGGGGCACCGCCGGCCACCCCCAGGTGGTGGGCCTCACGTCGGCCAGCAACCTGACTTTTGTGCAAGGCCTGGGCTGTTACGACCGCACGCTGACCTATGCCGACGTGGCGCAGCTTGACGCCCACACACCCACGGCCTACATCGACTTCGCCGGCAGCGCGCCGGTGCGCAGCGCGGTGCACCACCATTTTCTCGAGCAGCTGAAATACAGCAGCGCCATCGGCGGCACGCACTGGACCGACCTCGCCAGCAGTGCCAGCCTGCCCGGGCCACGACCGACTCTGTTTTTTGCACCCAGCCAGGCCGCGCAACGTGGCGCGCCGCCGCCTGCAGGCCTGGGGCGTGAGGTGCTGGAGCAGCGCATGGCTCAGGCCTGGTCGGCCTTCGTGATGCAGTCGTCGCGAGGCCCCAACCCCTGGGTGGAAATCAGCCACCAGCAAGGCGCCAAAGCCATCGAAGCCGGCTACCGCGCGTTGCTGGACGGGCAGGCCCACCCGCGCCAGGGCTTGATGCTGAGCTTGATGTAGCCGCAGCCGAAGCTGCAGCTGTAGCTGCAAATTCTCAAGCTGCAGCAGCTGCGGGCCGATATGTCGTCAAGCACAACACGGCATCGCAACCGCCCCATGCACCACGGCCCATGAACCACTCGCTGCCTTTCATCAACCGCGCGCCGCGCGACGTGGCCGGATGGGTGGCTTTATTCGACCACCGCAGCCTGCCGGTGCTGGCGTGCACCGCGCTGGCACTGGAAGAACTGCGCGACGTTGAAGACGAGGTTGACGCGCACCTGCTGGCGCAAACCGTAGCCAGCGATCCGCTGATGACGCTGAAGCTGCTGGCCCATGTGGCCGAACTGCGCAAGGGCCGCGAAGGCAGCGAAGTTGAAACCGTGACGGAAGCGTTGGTGATGCTGGGCATTCCACCCTTTTTCCGCGCTTTTGCGCTGCTCCCCACCGCCGAAGAGCGGCTGGCATTGCAACCGCAAGCGCTGCAGGGTTTTCACCGGGTTCTGCAACGCAGCCACCGGGCGGCCCGTTTTGCCATCGGCTTTGCGGTGCACCGCATGGACCACGACGCCCCGGTGCTGCACGAAGCCGCGCTGATGCACGACTTCGCCGAGCTGCTGCTGTGGTTGCGCGCACCGCAACTGGCACTGCAGATCGAGCAGCGGAAAATTGACGACCCGGGCCAGCGCACCGCCAGCCTGCAACGCGAACTGCTGAACGTGGACCTGCTTGATGTGCAGCACGCGCTGATGCTGGCTTGGCGGCTGCCTTCGCTGCTGGTGCAGATTACCGACGACCACGCCCAGAAACCCAGCATCCAGGCGCGCAATGTGCAGCTGGCGCTGCGCGTGGCACGCCACAGCACGCAGGGCTGGGACAACCCGGCCCTACCCGACGACATACGCGACATCGCCGACTTGCTGCACATGGGCACAGAGCCCACAGCGCGCTTGCTGGCCGAGATCGACGCCGACGACAGCTGAGGTTTAAGCACAGCGACAAAAGCGTGCGGGCTTGAAACGATGGCCAGGCCACCGGCCGCGCGGTCCGCATGCAAGCGTCTGACCGTGGCATCAGGTCAGCGCCAGCAGTCCCTTCACGCTGGCCAGGACGACGGCATAACGCGCGGCCTTGCCCAGCGCAATCCACAGCAGGCTGGGCCAGAACGGCATGCGCAGCCAACCCGCCGCCAGCACCATGGCGTCGCCCACCAACGGCAGAAAGGCCAACACCAGCGCCGGCGGCCCGTGGCGGCGCAGTTGCTCGATGCGCGAGTGCTGCAATTGCACCCGCGACTGCACACCTTGAAAATGTGCATAGCCCTGCTGGCCCGCCCAACCCATGCCAAAAGTCAACACGCTGCCCAGCAGGTTGCCCACCACGGCCATCGCCAAAGCCTGCCAGACCAGCTGCGGGTAAGCGGTGACCAGCGCAGCGATCATCACTTCACTGGCACCGGGCAACACGGTGGCCGACAAAAAGGCCGACAGCAGCAAGCCCCACAAACCCATGTCAGCCGTCAACCACGTCTGCAGCCAGATTTGCAGCACCGTCACTGTCTTGTGTATCGCATCCACCATGCAGCCAGATTGTTCCTGACGGCGCACCGAACCGGTCCGCAAAGCCCAGCAGCCCCAATACCCGACGGCCTTTGCAGCAGCCGTTGATCAGCCTTTGCAGCAGCGTTGGGGCTGGGTTGAGACTTTTTGATGGCGCGGGAACCTGGCGCTCAGCATGAGCGTTAGACCGGCACTGCACCCGCGTGTTTCAACTGGCGCAGCATGAAACTCGTCTTGCAGTCTTGCACCGCCGGGTGTTTGAGCAGGCTGTCCATGATGAAACTGGAGTAGTGCGTCATGTCGCGCACCAGCACCCGCAGCAGGTAGTCCATTTCGCCCGTTAGCGCCGAACATTCCACCACTTCGGGCCACACCTGCACCGCAGCAGCAAAAGCATCCACCGGGCTGCGGTGGTCGGCGCCGGTGGTTTTGGCCAGCCGCACGTTGATGTAAGCGGTGAGTGCCAGGCCCAGTTTCTGGGGTGCCACCTGGGCGCTGTAGCCGGTGATCACGGCCGCCGCTTCCAGCCTTTTGACGCGCCGCAAGGTGGCGCTGGCCGACAGCGCCACCGCCGAGGCCAGTTCGTCATAGGTCATGCGGCCCTGCGCCTGCAAGGCCTGAAGAATGCGCCTGTCTATGGCGTCTAGCAGGAATTCGTCGTTCATCTCTGCGCCCCTGCAGCAATCCAGCTCTGCACCGCCATTCTGCGCCAGTGCATGCACGCACCCTGCGCGTTTCGCAATCTACAGTGCATGCACTTCAACTGCGGCGTGCGCGCCAAGAAGCAAAGCCATGGACCAAGATGCAGCAGCCTGGGACAACCCGATGGGGACCGACGGCTTTGAGTTCATCGAATACGCCGCGCCCGACCCCGCCGCCATGGGCGCACTGTTTGAACGCATGGGCTTCACGGCGGTGGCGCGCCACCGCCACAAGAGCGTGACGCTGTACCGCCAGGGTGACATCAACTTCATCGTCAACGCCGAGCCCGATTCGTTTGCGCAGCGTTTTGCGCGCCTGCACGGGCCCAGCATTTGCGCCATCGCATTTCGCGTGCAGGACGCCCGTTCCGCGTTCGAGAGGGCCCAGTCGCTGGGCGCCTGGGCCTATGCCGGCACTGCGGGCCCGGGTGAGCTGAACATCCCGGCCATCAAAGGCATTGGCGACAGCCTGATCTACTTCGTTGACAAATGGCGTGGCAAAGGCGGCGCGATGCCGGGCGACATCGGCAACATCGGCTTCTACGATGTCGACTTCGAACCGCTGGCCGCCCATTCAGGCGGCAACATCAACCCGGTGGGCCATGGCCTGCACATCGTGGACCACCTGACGCACAACGTGCACCGCGGCCGCATGGGCGAATGGGCTGAGTTCTACGAACGCCTGTTCAACTTCCGCGAGGTGCGCTACTTCGACATCGAAGGCCAGGTCACCGGTGTGAAGAGCAAGGCCATGACCAGCCCCTGCGGCAAGATCCGCATTCCTATCAATGAAGAGGGCAACGAAAAGGCGGGGCAGATTCAGGAATATCTGGACCTCTACCGGGGCGAAGGCATCCAGCATATCGCGCTGGGGTCCAGCAACTTGCCGCAGACCGTTGACGCACTGCGTGCCCAGGGCGTGAAACTGCTCGACACCATCGACACCTATTACGAGCTGGTGGACAAACGCATTCCAGGCCATGGTGAAAACCTGGCCGAATTGAAAGCGCGCAAGATTCTGGTGGACGGCCAAGCTGGTGCTTTGCTGCTGCAGATATTTTCAGAAAACCAGCTGGGGCCCATCTTCTTCGAGTTCATCCAGCGCAAAGGCGACCAGGGTTTTGGCGAAGGCAATTTCAAGGCGCTGTTTGAAAGCATCGAGCTCGACCAGATGCGCCGCGGCGTGCTGGAAAAAACATGACAGCGGCCCCGGCGTCGCCTGGCCACGGTGTGAAGCGCGATGTGAACCGCGGCGTGGCACCCGCCACCTACGGCCAAGGCAACCGTCCGCCACGCGGCGACTATGCCGGTGCGCGCAGCGACTACACCTGCAACCAGCACATGGCGACGTACACCGCCGCCGACCACGACACCTACCGTCGCCTGCTGGCGCGGCAGATGCAGCAGCT